>JAKPII010000430.1 GCA_029549885.1 Planctomycetota bacterium | reverse complement strand
CTCATGTCACATTGTCGCTTCGTGTCTCGGGTTCGAATGAGGCGGAAAAGTGGGAATTGGCTGTGACTTCCCGCGTTGCCGGGGCTGCCCACGTTTCCGTGTCTTTCGGGCAAACGACTCTTTCTTCGCGGGTCACCCAGGATAAACCGTGGACGCTGCCGCTGCCGAAAGGTGATCCTTCAGAACTGTGTGAGGTGACGATAAACCCCGAAAGCGATACGAGCAGAGCGGTGCTTCTTTTGGAACTACGAAACCTTGGGCAGTTACCACAAGGCGACCTCATTGAGCTGACGCCCGGTGATCCGCAAGTGACTCCCCCGCCTGTGTGTCCTAATTTGCATCCGGAAATCCAAACCGCCATGATCGAGTGGGACTGGCGGCAGCAGGACGCTCTGGATTCATGTTCCCCATCGTTAGAGGCGGTTCATAAAGCCATTGCGAGACTCATCCAGCAGGGTGATGTTTTGGTAGATGATCTCTCGCAAATGGGGGTGCAATCGGATCTATTTGCCCAGTGGCGGGACGTGTGCGGAAAGTGGCGAAACGACGATTTCCAGAAGGACGTGGCATCGGACGTTCGTGCCCAACTGGCCGTGTGGCAGCGCATACGGACGTTGAAACGGCAAATTGCGCTTCTAAATCCTTATCTTGCTGGGAAGAAACTGGTGTTTGTGAAGCATGTCCCCAGCATGTTCAGTCACCAGTTGACGCAGTACACAGGCAATTGCGCGCGGCCCGGTGGGGGGCTTTTTGTGTTGGAAGAACCAGGTCGGTCGATGTTAGCCCGTAACCTAATTTCGGGTAATTTTCCGCTGGGAAGTTACCAGTTCTGTGACGTTTCACCCGACGGCAAAAAGGTGCTTTTTTCTTTCTGTGAGGTGCCATCTGCCCCACCCGACCGTGAGGCGGCCCTTGATCGCTTTTTCCATTTGTGGGAGATGGACTGGGACACTAGGGCCTGCCGACGTTTAACCGATGGATCCTTCGACCATTTTGCTGGCAAGTATCTGGCCGACGGTCGGATCGTTTGCGTTTCGACCCGTCGGGGTGGTTTCCATCGGTGTGGTCGAGGGCCTTGTCCTGTTCACACATTAACGCTTTTGGAAAGGGATGGCTCCAACGCGAGGGTGATTTCCTTCCACGAGACTCACGAATGGGACCCGGTTCAGCTTTTGGATGGCCGGATTCTTTACACACGGTGGGATTATGTAGATAGGAACGCCGTCTTTTACCAGCAGCTTTGGACTGTTCGGAGTGATGGCACATATGTTCAGGCTTATTACGGTAACAACACATTCAACCCCGTCGGTATTTGGGAGGCCCGACCGATACCGGGCACACATGCGGTGATGGGCACGGCCGCCGCCCATCATGCCATGACCGCGGGATCGATCATTCGCCTCGACGTATGCCGGGGAATTGATGGGCCCGAGCCAATAACTCGCCTAACACCGGATGCCCTTTTTCCGGAGAGTGAAGTCCCCGTGATCAATCGGTCGGGCGGGCGGTGGTTCAACCCGGTTGGGGTGACGCCCCCTCCCTTGCCCGAAGAACAGAAGCGATTTCCGGGTCATTGCTACCGAACGCCATTTCCCCTGTCGGAAAAATACTTCCTTGTTGCCTACAGTTATGACCCGTTGATTGGCGAACCGGATGCCAATCAGGTCAACATGTTCGGCATCTATCTGATGGATGTTTTTGGTAATAAGGAATTGCTGTACCGCGACTTAAACATCTCGAGTCTCTGGCCCGTCGTTGTCGGAAACAAGCCCGGTACGCAACCGGGTGAGGCTAAAGTGGCAGTTCATTTAGCGAATCACATTATCGCGGGTGCAGACGAGGTGGCATCACAGAGTGGACGAGTCTCTCCAACGAATGAGAGCTCACCTCAAGCGGAGGGAGAGTTTCTATTGACCAATGTTTACACGGCATGGCCACGACTACCACCGGTCAAGATCACACGACTGCGGATTGTCCAGGTGCTGCCGAAATCGACGTGGCACGCCAACGATCCGCCGTTGGGACTGCCCAATATCTCTCCGGGGAAGCAGGTCTTGGGTACGGTCCCCGTGGAGCCGGACGGCTCCGCATATTTTCGGGCCCCAGCGGGAAAGGCTTTGTCCTTTCAAGCCCTCGACGAGATGGGCCAGGCGGTTCAGATCATGCGGAGTGTTACTTACGTCCAACCAGGCGAAATCGCTTCTTGCATCGGTTGCCATGAGCCGCGGAATACCGCACCTGCCATCAGCCATCTTCCGCTTGCGGCAACACGGCCACCGTCAGAGATCACACCCGGGCCCCCGGGCTCGCGACCGTTGAGCTTTCCGATCCTCGTTCAGCCGGTGCTCGACCGGCATTGTGTTCGATGTCACGGAGAAAACGAACCGGGTGGCGGCATCGTCCTCAGTGGGGTTCCACAAGGGCGTTATACAAAGGCCTATCTCGCGCTTGCTCCCCAGGTGCCCTATGCCGACTGGGCAGGCCGTCCCGGCGATTTCCGGGTTGTCAACTCTGAACCTGTCACGCAACCCGATTTCTTTGGTGCTCGAGGATCAAAGCTCCTGAGCATGCTCTTAGAAGGGCACTATGATGTCCATCTAGATCAAGATGACCTGGAAAGGCTGGTAACCTGGATGGACTGCAACGCCCTGTTTTATGGGACATTCAATCCTGAGGACCAAAAACGGCAGCAGAAAGGGGAAGTCATTTTGGGACCGGCATTGGAGTAGTGCCAGTGCGCTGTGAAGGGAAAGCGCTATTCTACCTTTGGAGGGAGTGGGCAAAAAACGGAGAAGATTGTTGCAAATGCGATATGATGCGGTTAGACTGTAAACAACATCGTAGTTTTTGCCTTCATGCTGACCCCCGCATTTGCGACACAAGAATCGGAACAAATTCCTACCTTGGATTACCTCGGCCATTTGTTCAGGGAAGTTGTCATTTTTTGCAACGCAACAGTGTAAATAATAGTGGCCGCTTGGTGTTTTGATGCCGCACCGAGATTACAACTTTCACGCCGCGGGCTGCGGACGGATCGTGCGTCAGTGACGAATCGCCACCTGTTGCTTTGTGAACACTGTGTTAACAAAGGGCGAATTCCCGCAACGTTCGGGCGTAAAACCTGGTGCGAACCCAATAACCTTTAGCAGAAGGCATTCTCACGGTGACCCTCCAAACGCGAGAACGCAGCATGATTCGGAAAGTCTGTGATGATGGGGTCGGCTATTCGGTTGTCGATCTCACGGATGTCCGACACGTGTTTGCCGCGGCTGTGCCTCGTTGCACCGGGGACCTCACAACGCAAACGTGGGATGCCCTTCGCACCATTCAGGCGGTAATGAAAGAAGAGAGCACATTAGGCTCCATCGTCCATCAGGTGGTCTTCCTTGCCGAATACGATAAGGTTGACGAATGCCACGAAGTAATGCGGGAGTTTTACGGGGCGGACTTCCCGGCAACGACGTATGTGCCGCAGAAGCCCTGCCAAGGGGGGATTGTTTCCATCGAAGCACTAGGCGTGGGACGGAAACGTGGCGATGTCGTCATTGACCGACGAAATGAGCAGCTTGTGATCGCGTCGCATAACAACGTCTCATGGGTGCACTGCGCGAACATTGTGCCCGATCCTGGAATTGACGGGGTCTATCATCAAGCCTTGAACGCCTTCCAGAAGATGAACGACATGTTGGGAAGGGCCGGGGTGCGATTCGATCAAGTCATTCGCACGTGGCTATATCTGGGTGGGATTGTCGAAGGAGACGGCGAAGGACAGCGTTACAAGGAACTCAATAGGGCCCGCACGGACTTTTATCAAGGAATTCCATTTCTTTCCGACCGTCTTCCCGTCCATCTGAAAGAGGCCTATCCCGCCAGCACTGGCATTGGGGCCGACGGGCATTATCTCATCATGAGTTGCATTGCCCTTCAGACGCCGCGGACAGATATCGTCGCAATGCCGCTCGAAAACCCCCGACAAACACCGGCCTTTGGTTACGGGTGCCAGTACGGGATCAAAAGTCCTAAGTTCTCCAGGGCAATGGCGCTTTCCTGTGGGGCGTATGCAACCATTTTCATTTCGGGCACTGCAAGTATCATCAACTCCGAAACACAGCATATCGGGGATGTGGAACGGCAGACGGATGAAACGCTGGACAACATTGCCGCACTGATTAGCGAAGAGAACTTGAGCCGCCACTATTTGCCGCAATTGGGCACAACATTAGACCAGTTGGCACTTGTGCGGGTGTATATCAAACGGGCTGAGGACTACCCCAAGGTCCGCGCGATTTGCGAGCGAAGACTTGGGAATGTCCCCACCATTTACGCCGTGGCCGACGTCTGTCGTCCGGAATTACTGGTGGAAATCGAGGGGATCGCGTTTTCCCAGCGAGGGTGTCAATCGGGTCAATGCTAAAAAATCTTGTCGGGTAAAGCAGGAACCCCTCACACCGGCGATGATCGGCTGTTCACAGCACGGTTTCGAAAATCTTGGCAAACGCCTTGTCAATGTCTGCGTAGGCGAAGGAAAATCCGGATTCTTGCAATCGTACCGGTATAACGCGGGCACTTGCTAAAAGCACCTCTTGGGCAAGCTGTCCGAAAAGCAGTTTCAACAATAATGTTGGGACGCGAAGAACTGCCGGACGATGGATCGCCTTGGCAAAGGCCTTGGTAAAGTCTCGGTTACGCACCGGATTCGGACTCGTTATGTTCACAGGGCCGCGTATTTCGGCATGATCCAGGAGAAACTCCACGGCACGACAAACATCTTCGAGGAGAATCCAACTCCACCATGCGAGGCCCTGGCCGATCGGGCCGCCTAAGCCAAGACGGAACACCGGCAGAAGCGAGGCAACCACACCCCCTTGCCGGGCAAGGACTTGTCCAAACCGCAAATTGACCACACGAACACCATACTTCTCCGCATGGCGGGCCGTGGTTTCCCACTCCTCCACAACCGCAGCGAGAAAGCCCTTCCCCCGAGGCGATGCCTCCGTCAGGACTTCCTCGCCGCGGTCACCGAAATAACCAATGGCCGAGGCACACAGAAAAAAACGAGGCGGCGATGCAGTCTTCTGTAAGGCCTCTACCAATAGCTGGGTTGAATCAATGCGACTGCTACGGATCAGTTGCTTATATGAGCGCGACCAGCGACGTGCCGCGATGCTCGCGCCTGCCAGATGGATAATACCATCCAGACCCTCGATGGTCCTAACGTCGATCAGCTTTCGTTCGGGATCCCAGGAGATTTCGTCGGCTGCCTGAGGCTCCCGCCGTACGAAACGACGAACCTCATGCCCCAACGACCTCAAGTGATTGACGAGCGCACTGCCAATCAAGCCCGAGCTTCCCGTCACGGCGATCCGCATCATCTTGCGGTACTCCATGAAAATACCCCATCCTGCGCAATTAAGCAGGCCTGGGGTGTGTTGCCATCGACGTCAAGGAAAGCGATGGATCAATCTCCATCAGTCGGTGTGGAACACCTCTGGAATTGGCTTCCACCATTTGCCTTCAGGGGTATCCGGCAAGCGGATTTGGCAGGGATCGGTTTCCTTCCACCAGCGTTGGGTTTCCGGATCAGCGGCGATCTTGGCCATGTCGGCTTCAAAGTCGTCACCAACGTACTCGAAATAGCTGAATAGGTAAAGTTTGCCTTCTAGTTCAGCCAGATAAATCGAATAGTTGCGGATGTTCGAGTCGCGGATTCGTTTAAGAACGCCTGGCCAAGTGTTGGCATGGAGCTGGATATAGTAATCTTTCTTCTCGGGACGTAGGCCGATGACCTGGCCGACACGCATAACTTTCTTGACTTCGCCGGTAGCGGGCGTCTGTCCCGTTTGCTCTGCGGCATGACCCGTCACCCAGAGGTAATTGGCGAGAAATCCCAACGCGAAGCCCGTGGCGAGCAACGCCGCCATGGCACCTTTGCGAAACAGAGTTTGAGTGCTCATTCGATCCTCCGTCGTTCGAAAACCAGGGTTAGCGAAGACACTCTTGTGGTGACCAACCAGCTTAATTTGGGATTATTCACACACAGCCAGCATTGTCAAGCGACTGTTTCTAACGGTGCTGCTGCCGTTGAAGCGACGAGCGTGGCCCAAACGATAACCTTCCCTAGCCCTGTTTTACGGTTGATAT
>JAKPII010000428.1 GCA_029549885.1 Planctomycetota bacterium | reverse complement strand
CCACCGGTTGGTCGTCGCGTCGCTTCCTCGCCCGTTTGGCAGATATCGCCGCCGGTCAAAAACTTGTGCTTTTCCCACCCGATGTGATCACCGTCGGGCGGCTTCCCGAGACGTTATATCCCCATCATCGACCTCTGGCCGACGAGGCCACCTGTTTGCTGGCATGGTGGGCGGCCATTAAGGAATTGGCCTACGCTGACGAAAACCTCCTCCATCGCCTCTTTCCGGCCTATCAGCCCACCATGAAACCCGCCCAACAGTTGGCACTGGCCCAACTGCTAGCCAGTTTTCACCGGGAAGTGCTCGGGGCCGGCTACGATTGTCGGACAGTTTTGGATGAGGCTCTCAAACATGATCCTAAGTTTCCCGACCAACAACGTTGGGAAACCCTTTGCAAGCTGGAGGAATACTATCTCAAGGCACTTCACGGCTGTGGGCTTTGGGATATTGATTTCGCCCGTCGAGAGGCCCTCGAAAACAATGAATGCCGCACAGACAGAGAGATTCTCCTTGTCGGGCTGGTCGATTTGCCGCCCATCGTCCGCGACATGCTGCGGCAATTGGGAAATCGCGTCACGGCGTTGGTCCTGGCCCCGGAGTCACTGCACGATCATTTTGACGATCTCGGCTGCTTGATCCCCGAACAGTGGCAAGAACTGCCGGTCCGAATCCCCTGCGACAAGATCACCGTATGCCATCAGCCCATTGACCAGGCCCATGCCGTGATCGACGCCCTGGCGAAATGGGGCGATCGCTTCTCGGTCGAGGAGATCACCATTGGTTTGCCGGACGAACGTTTGCTTCCGCTCATCCAAGAGGCTTTGGAGCAACATGATCTGGTCGGTCGGTTTGGTGCCGGTCGTCCTGTGCTGCAAAGCTCCGTATGGGTCCTGATGCGAAGTCTTCAGCAGTTTGTCAGCCAACCGACGGCCCCGGCCTTTGCCGCCCTGATTCGTCATCCCCAGATGGAGCGGTGGTTACGGACGCGTTTCGATCAGTCACGAGACTTCCTCACCGAAATGGACGAGTGGATCGGCGAACGGCTTCCCCTATTGATGGATGCCCAGGCCATGGCCAAGGAACATGGCCCGGTCAAGGAAATCTGGGAGGCCGTCTGGAATCTCTTGCAACCAGAGGAATGGACAAAGCCCCAACGAATCGACACAGCCGGAGAAATGATCCGCCGCGTGTTGCTTGATTGCTTTGGACAGCCCGACGATCCCGACGGGTTGCAGCAGAATCCACAGACCCTTGAAATCTGCCGGATGATTTTGAGAGCAATTCAAACATGGCAGCAGGTTCCGCAAGTGCTTCTTGATCAGGTGCCGTGGCAAGGGACACCGCTTGACCTACTGCACTGGGTCGAACAGCAGTTAGTTCATCAGCGGTTGGCTGCGGAAGCGCCGGGGCCTTCCATCGAGTTGATGGGTTGGTTGGACCTGCCCTGGGACGATGCCCCGGCCACGATCGTGACGATGGTCAACGAAGGGTACATTCCGTCGGCGGTGAGGAGTGATCCCCTCTTGCCGCCACGTCTGCGGGAATGGCTGGGGATCGCCGACAATCGCCAGCGATTTGCCCGCGATGCTTACAACCTAAGCTTACTCGTCTCGTCCCGGGAGGAATATCAATTGATCGCCGGCCGGCAAAACCTGGATGGCGATACCCTCTTGCCCAGCCGGTTCCTGTTTTCCCCAGATGATGAAACGATGGTGAAACAAGTTCGGGCGTACTTTGGTTTGGGCGATCAATCGCCGCGACGCCGTCCATCCCGCTGGACAACGGCCGCCCCGAACAACCAACACTTGGAGCCGCCGCGCCCTCAACCTGTGGAGCCGATCACCGAGATCCGCGTGACACAGTTCCGCGATTACCTAGCCTGCCCGTATCGGTTTTACTTACGGCATATTCTCAAGGTTGCGACCGTAAACGACCAGATTGAGGAGCTAGACCCTGCCGGGTTTGGCGAATTGGCACATCAGGTTCTTTGTGAGTTTGCCCGGTCGCGTCTCCGCGACAGCACTGATGCTGATGCCATTGCGGAACATCTCATTCGTCGCCTTGAAGCCATCATTAAGCAGCGCCTTTCTGCCGCACCGTTGCCGGCGGTTCCCATTCAAATCGAGCAACTTAAGGCACGCCTGCGGGCATTTGCCACATTCCAGGCGGAGCACGCCAAACAGTGGAGGATTCTCCATGCGGAATACGAGCCGAAGGAACCCGTCCTCCTGGACGTGGACGGCAAAACCATTCGGCTTAAAGGGCGAATTGACCGCATCGACCAACACCGCGAAACACAGTGGTATTTGATCTTGGATTACAAAGTGACCGACACCGACAATACCAAACCGGAACAGTCACATCATAAGAAGGTCGGCGGCCAGCGGGTGTGGATCGACCTTCAGTTGCCCCTCTATCGGCGATTGGCCGGCCACGTCATCAAGGATCGCAATGTGTCACTGGGATACATCTTGCTTCCCAAGAAGACGGAAAGTACTGGATTACGTGAGGCCACTTGGACGGAGGAAGACCTTGCTGAGGCGGAAGAGACTGCCCGGGATGTTGTGCGAAGAATTTGGCGAGAAGAATTCTGGCCACCGAAGGAGGATGCCGAAGGCCGATTTCCCGAACTTAGCCCAATTTTGCCTTAAGCCGCACATGCCGTTGACGAGTCGAGCGAGGCCAAACGGTGGTCCGGCAATACTTCAAGAAAAAAATTGGCGGCCTCTTGGGGTGTCGCAAAATACCACGGCTGTATAGAACATATCGCCGCTAAATGGTGGTTTATTTTGCAACATGTGTTCAATTTTGCTATAGCAAAAAAATACAGGCGAGCTTGGATTTGTTCGGGCGGCAAATCCAGCTCGCCTGCGTAGGGGTGGAAGCCGGTACTTTGGGTCCGTCGGGTGGGTTCCTCGTCTGGGTGGAGGAGAGCATCGCGTGTTGGGGGGTCCCGACGGTCCCTATCCGTAAAAACGGCCTCTTCTAAGTGCCGGCCCCAAGTCTCGGGACGGGTCTCGCTGCCTCTTCTCTGTCCGGTTGCATCGTCGGTGGCCAAACATTGCCACCGCCTGGTCGTCGCCCGTCTCTCGGACGTCTTTATATCTAGCAATCGCCATGCCAATCGGCGAGGTAATAAGCTTTGGCAGACATAACAGGGGTAATTCCCCGTGTTCGCCCTTTTGACAATTCCACGGATGGTCAGGCGCAGGGGCCTGCCCCTACGGTAAGTCTGGAGGAACGGCGGCCGTCACGTTGCGGGCTTTGGCCTTTCGCCTCACACGCGGAGGAGCGAAACGGCCGCCTGGAGTAACCGTTGGTCCAAAAGAAATGCCTCGGGATTTTCGTGCTCAAACGTCGCCGAAAGATAGGTAATCCCTCGGGCATACACGATCTGATAATTGTGCCCAACGATCACGGAGGGTACTGTCACGGACTGAATCCCCCAGGGCGTGTCAGACACCCGCTTCTTCAGCCCGCCGGCGATGAGGTTTGTCAATTCTCCCACCGTATCGACAACCTGGCCATTGATGCCGCTCACAGGCTCCTGGAGAAACCCCGAGGTCAGGGCTATGGCCACCTGTTCGCACGTGTTAAACGTGAGGAAACCCGTTGCCTTACCATGGAGGCCAATCACGCCCGTGATCGCACCGGCCTCAAAGATGGGCACACAATTGATGCCCACCAGTTTCGCGCGGGCATTGCACATGGTGAGGGCATCTTCCACCGCGGCAACGAGGGCATGGGCCAATCGCGGATCGGCCGGTAGCGGGATTACCTGATCGGGCAGTGTCATCGTTGTCATCGGGCGTTCTCTCCATAGCAGGCAGACGGTTATTCTCTCCGAAGCATACCTCTCGAGTGGATCAGACCTTTAGAAAACCATGGGATATGAAACGGCCTTGATCATCCGTGTGGGGGGTAAGACAAAAAAGAAAATGCGGGGCTGATATCCCCGCATTCGGCGCAATCGTTAATGACGCCACAACTTGCATAGGCAATTGTTGACCGCAGGCAACACCGATGTTGCCCGCGGAAGACCTATCACCTCAATACTTCTGGAGAAGGTTGAGGAGTTTGCGGTCCAACTTGTGGCCGTGGAAGTCTTCGTACGCGACATCCTGGCGTCCGGAGTCCAGAACTCCAAACGAGCCGCGGAAGTTCCACAAGGCCCAGCCAATATCGTGCGTCTTAAGGATGTCGAGGACATCTTCCATCCAGGCAAGGAAGACCTCGTGGGGCGTCCGATTGAAGCACCCGGTTTCCCCGCAGTGAACGCCAATCCCCTTCTTTCGCAACTCACCCCAAGGGGCGAAGTGCTCCTCCAATTGTTTGCGGCCAATCTTCACCGAGCCATCAGGGTTGCGAATGGGCCACGTAGGATCGGGAAAGCTGGAGTTGCGATCCACCCACGATGCCCGATAGTGACTGATCTGCGCCGGATAATAGGCATGGACGCTTTGCGGCACACCAAGCGGGATGAGGCCCTCCACCACCTTGGTCCCCACGTTTAAACCATCGACGAAGATGAGGCGATCGGGAGAAACCTTACGGATGGCCTCGATGGCCTGCGTCATGATGCGGCAATAGTCTTCCGCTGTCATATAGCCGGGCCGAGGACTGGGGGCCTCGTTCACTAGGTTGAAACTGAGTTCCTTGGCGGGGATGCCACGGTATCGCTTGGCAAACATTTCCCAATGGTAAACAAACGCCTCCTGAGCAACCTTGTCGCTCCAGAGGGAGACGGGTTCTCGTTCCGGGTCGTTGATGCAGTAGCCCGGCGCACGGTGAAGATTAAAGTTGACGTGCAACCCGTACTTTCGACACGTTTCGATGGACTGGTCGATCTTCTCCAACGTGGCCTCGCGGATTTTGAACATGTCATCGGGTTTCAGTTTTTTCGTTCTCGGCCAATCGGAGTCGATCCATAGCCAGTAGTCGGAAGGCAAGCGAACGAAGTCAAACCCCAATTCAGCGATGAGTTGGCAGTCTTCCTCAGGAGTCGGAGTCACCTTCACGAAATCGCCTTCCACCTGACGCCACATGGCTTGGAAAAAATCGAGCAGATTAAAGCCTCGCCAGCGCGGAACCGGTGGCGGGGTAGGTGCGGTCGATTCGGCGGCTTTTGCTGACAACCAGGGCGTCGCCACGCTAAGCCCGGCCATGGTCACTGCCGTCTGTTGCAAAAATCGACGTCGCGTTGTTCGAGTTGTCATGAGCCTCGCTCCTTATTCCAAGATGCAAACACGTCGCCAGCACAAAGGATATGTTGTGCCAACACCTACGCCAACGCCTTCCAGTTTACTTGCCTACGTACTTTGGGGAAACCGTGTGGGTAATAGGCCACGTTGCCCGCTCCGGACTGGCATACAGGCCGATCTCCTCGAAGGGGATGGGGCGAAAATCGAACCACTGGAAAACAGGGGAATCCGGCTTCAAGCCAAACTGCCGATGGAAGGGGTCCACAAACCCGATGTCTCCCTCGGCTGCGTGGTTGTCGAAAAAGACGTTAACGCCGGGGTCCCGAATCGCAAATTCACCGCAACTGATGACGAGTGAACGAAGAATGAAGTTTCGGTTGGCATCCTTTTCCAACTGGAGAAGCTCCGGATACTTCTCAGACAGCGGCGGCTTGGAAACATCCAGTCCACGCCGACGGGCATTCTCCAACCAGTCACGGACGGTTTTCAGCCAGCGGTCTTCACTCCAGGCGGAAAAACTTACAGCCGCCTTGCAGGCGATAAAGAGGTTATTGTCGGCCCAGTTGTCTTTCCCACCGTGAATTTGCAGGCCACCAAATTGGCCACCCGCCGCGCGGTAGAACACATTCCCATAGACCGCCACACCGCTGATCATGTCGTCGAGGCGGATACCGGCCTGGCCCGCCACATTGTGTCCACTGCCGATATGATGCCAGAAATTCCAACGCAGAACGTTGCCCCGACTAATCGGATTGCCAAACATGTCGATACCCGATTGATCGTCCGATTCGTACACCACGCTGTGGACCTCATTCAGCTCAACCAAGTGATCAAAGCCTTCCAGGCGGATTCCATGGTGGGGTGAGTCGTGAAAGAGATTGTGGCGAATGACGTTCCCAACGCCATCGACATGGACGGCCGGGGCGTAGTTGCGATCAACGCGGGTGAAATCCCAAATGTGGCAGTTTTCCACAACATGACCGCCCGGCGTCGGGGTCTTCTCGTCGCCTCCGGCAAGGCGGATGCCACCGGCTCCGACGGTTCCGATATCGCAACCCATGATGAGGTGCCTTGTCCCGCCCAGAACCACAACGCCATTTGTCCCCAGGCGGAGTAGCCGGCATCCAAGGAGTGCCACGTCCGTACCGTCTTGGACGACAAACCCCTCAGATCGCCCACACTCGAATGTCAGTTTCACGAACCGAACATGCGAGGTGTTTTTTGTACGGACGAAGGGCGCTGCAAGGACGGGCAACGTCACCCGCAGCGACGATTCATCTTGCGGAGGATACAGATAAAGGATGCCACTTTTACGGTCCAAGTACCACTCACCCGGTTGATCCAATTCCTCCAGAACATTGAAGAAGTAATAGGGCATGCCATCCGCAAAGCCGTAATTCGATCGACCGGCGGTCCTTAATTGGCCGGTCTTTCGGTCGATAGACGCCACACGGATTGTCGTTCCCGCCCAAAGGTAGCGCCAGTAACCGTACATCCAGATTTCATTGTTCAGGTCCCAAGTCAGCGGCCGCCCCTCGACGGTCCACGTCCCCGGTTGATCACCTGATCCGCCGATTAAGCCCTTGATGTTAACGAAGCCGTCATTCGGCCAGCGGGCCAGCGTCCCCGGCTGGTCGTTGCAATAGACATCCACCCAGGGATGTGTCGGATACCCAGCCAGGCCAAAACCACGGGATCCCAGCGTCCCAAGGTCCTCCACTTCATTGGCCCGCACATCGACCTGCACGACTTTATCCCTTGCCTCCTCGGGAAGACGTCTGAGGATATTGGCATCGCGAACAGGTTGAAAGCCGGTTAGAACCACCCCTCCGGTAAAGATGGGCACCTCGTTTTCCTGGGCAGAAAAGACGATGGGCGAATCGGGCGTGCCGGAGTCCTCTTCTGTGAGTTCCAGTGTCTGTCTTACGGGATAAATCCCGCCATGGACCAAAACGGTGATCCCACCTCGTGGCAGGCCGCTTGTGCTCTTGATCTGGCGGATACGGTTTCGCGCTCCCTCCAAGGAGCCAAGCGGTGCCTCGGTCGTTCCGGCATTGGCATCGTTCCCCTGGGGCGCAACATGCAGCACCAATCCAGGATTCGGCACCACCGGGGCAGGCGTTCGATGCCAGCTAGGGTCGCGCCGGGGAAGCCCTTGGGCTAGGCGGTCCATCTCGCGCGCAAGCTCCTCGGCCTCCCAGCGATGAACAGGATGGAGGATCGGTGAACCGCCAATGTCGCGATAGGCCTTCGCCGCATCCGCCCATTGGCTAGCCCGTTCGTAGGTCGATGCCCAGGCCAGAAGGGCCAAACTCCGCACCGGCATGGGCGCATCGGTAGCCTCGGCAATTTGGCGATAGGCCTGGCGGGCCGCTTCCCAATCCTTGGCCGCTCGCCGGCAATGAGCGATCCGCAGGGCTAGGTCCCAGGCTATGTCTTTGGAGGTTGTGGGCAAAGAACGGGCCTCCTCAAAGCGCTGCTGGGCCAGGGCGGGATCACCACGTTGCAGTGCCGCCTGACCGGAGAGTAGCAATAGTGACAGTCGCTCCTCGGCGGACCAGTCGGTCGATTTCAACAAGGCCTCGTAAAGCTCTGGTGCCGCAACCGCCCAGATGATCCCACGGCGACGAACGACACACATGGCGGCTGAATTGAGGCGCAGAATCTCCGGGGTCGAAATATCCTGCGACAAAGCGGCCCAGGTTTGAATCGCCGGTCCTGTCACCCCGCGGCGCTGCTTGGCAATCGCACTGGCAAAGCGCGCCAGGAATCGAATCGCTTGTGGCACATCCGTCTGCTCGGCCAAAGTGGCCCATTGTTGTTCGGCATCCTGCCAGTTACCGGCCGCCGCCGACGTGGTGGCCAGTTTCCAAGTCTCCGCCCAGGCTGCCGGTCGTGCTGATGACCCAGCCGCGGCTAAAGGACCGGGCACCGCCGCCAGCGCGTGACCGGCGATCTCGTCAGCGGGAAGAACCGTCGAATAAGCCACCCATTCCGCCACCTGCAATTGCAGCGAACCAATTCCTGCATCGGCAAAACCAATCCGCAGCGGACCGTTCGGAGGCGTATAAGGTCCGGCGTACGCAGCCGCGGCTGTCAAAACGCCGTTCCAATAAAGCCGCAGTTGTTCGCCGTCCCAGGTGATGGCCACATGCTGCCACACACCCTTGGGGACACCCACAGGCGAGGAAAGACCAAATGCACTCTGGGGTTGGGGACGCCCCATTTCAAAGCGAAGTTGCCCAGTCGGTGTCTCGCAGTAAAGTCGCAGCCCGTGCCAATAGCCATCACCCTGGGCAAAGATCATTCCATTCGGGCGGCCGTTGCCCAACTGGCTTCCCTGCCCAAAGTAGCGAAAGACGACCTCGATGGTGAACCCCTTAGCGGCGTCGAATGGCTTGCCCTCAAAGGCCTGGGCATCAAGGACGGCTAGTCGATCATCCTTTTGCCGTCCTTCCTTAAGT
>JAKPII010000419.1 GCA_029549885.1 Planctomycetota bacterium | reverse complement strand
GCCCATTCGGTTGGCCGTCTGACAGTCATATTAACCGTTCTCCTCGATCTCGTACCCCCCACCGAGACGACCGGCCGGTCCCTCCGATGTCCTGAACGTCATTGTAACGAAAACTCTTCCAGATGTTTAGCAATTCGTCGCGTCCTCGGCGCCGAAGGGGAGCATCGGCTCGCCTCGAATTCTGGGCACCCCAAACGATTCAAAACCTGCCGGAATTATGACACCAGTTTTGACGGGAGAAATCACCGCGAGGTCCAAGTGGTCATGGGCTTCACCCAAAGGGGTTTGTCACCGCAGCCACCTGTGCGGCCTATACTCTGTACCACATGGCTACGGCGTCGGGGCGGCACGCTACCCCAACCGTTGGGAGTTCGCTTTATTTCGCCCCGCAATCTTACCCGATGGTGGTATCCATTGTCCATCTCCGGCATGGTCACCAAATTGGCTTTGACAAGACGCGTCCAAAAAAAGTAACGTTTAACAGGGTCCGTCGATACTTTTTGGAGGTAGGCCGCCTGCGGCTCATCCTAATAGGAGTGTCTCTCCGTGAACGTTGCCGTTTTCGAGGATTCACGCGTCAATCAATTGTATCCGATTTCCGTAGCTCGGCCGGCCTTCGCCATCTCCTGTGGCGGCTACCGGCTTGCCGATCTTCTGCCAAGACTCGATCGACCATTGTTCCAGTATGTGAGGCCCCACCTTCAGCAGATCGTCGCCGAGGATGAGAAAATTCGCACCGTGCCTCGAATGCTGGAGGGGTTATGGGCGTTTGTCAATGCTCGCTTGGTACCGCACGTGCGAATTGTGGATCAAATCCGCGGGCTTCTGCAAAAGGGTTCCGAATGCGCGCTTTGGCATAACAACGCTGTGGCGGCAGCCATCCTCAACTTCTCTGAACCGTGTGGGTGGTCCCAGCAGCCGCTAGATGAGTTTCTGCTGAGTGAAGTCCAAAGACGGAACGTCCCCACACTGGACGTTCGCTTGCCTCTTTTCGAGTACCCCCACGATGTGGTCAAACATCACATGGCCATTATGCGTGACAACTTGGAAGATCGCATTTGCCAGCGGGAGTATCGGCAGCTTCAAGATGGCCTCTTCGTCGGCCAGGATGTCAGCCTGGGCGATTATCTGACAGTCAACACGCAAAAAGGACCTGTCATTATTGAATCGCATACCCGGGTGGGGCCATGCTGTTATTTGGAAGGCCCGGTCCTTATTGGTGGGTCCGCAAAGCTAATTGAAAACACTGCCCTGAAAGACAATGTTGCCCTCGGCCATACGACAAAAGTCGGGGGAGAGGTCGAGGCCTCCACTATCGAGCCTTACACCAACAAGCAGCACCACGGTTTTATTGGCCACAGCTATCTGGGGAGCTGGGTCAACCTAGGGGCAGGAACCTGCAATAGTGACCTTAAGAATACCTACGGGCTGGTGACAATGGAGTACAACGGCCAACGTGTCCCCACCGGAATGCAGTTCATGGGGTGTATTATCGGCGATTACACGAAAACAGCGGTCAACACGGGCATCTTCACGGGCAAAGTCATCGGCGTTTGTTGCATGGTTTATGGCTTTGTCACAACTAATGTCCCCAGTTTCACCAATTACGCCCGACTCTTTGGTCAGATGAC
>JAKPII010000417.1 GCA_029549885.1 Planctomycetota bacterium | reverse complement strand
AATCCGAGACATCGATACCCTGTGAATGAACGTGGTGCACATTTTGCTAGATATCGCAACTCATCTTGTTTGTGGGTAGCAAGTGACAAAATGCTTGACGTATTGGGTCCACGGCGCTATACTGGGAATGTAATCGGGTAGCTCTAGTCCTGGGCTATTTCTGTTGGGAATGGTTGGTTGATGTCTTGCAATGTGGAGGACTTAGTTATGGAACGTCGAGGTTTTACGCTTGTCGAATTGCTGGTGGTCATTGCTATTATTGGTATCCTCATCGCGTTGTTACTTCCTGCGGTACAAGCGGCGCGGGAGGCTGCACGGCGGAGTCAGTGTACCAACAACCTCAAGCAACTTGCTTTGGCAGCACATAACTTTCACGACGCGTACAAGCGGTTACCTTGCGGCACAAACGATCCTTTGTGGGTCCAAGGCTTCACGAAATACGGGACAACGAGTCGGATCGATTGCGTTGATGTCTATTCCTTCCGAGTCACGTTGTTACCGTACGTGGAGCAGCGGGCCCTTTACGATGTTATCACGGCTTATTGTAAGCAAGCATCCCAGACGAATCCCTATGTTTGGAACCGAGATAACGGTAACTGCAACATCCCGTTACCTTGGGATCCTTTCGATATGTACGACGGACGCCCCAACCCGTTTGAGACCTACATAGCTGCCTACGTTTGCCCGTCAGACGGCAATGCCAATACCTCCCAGCGAACCAACGTCCTAGGCTGTGGTAACTACGTAGGAAACCGGGGCGACGCTCCGGTGGGCGACACATGGCGGGAAACCCGGGGATTGTTCGGACCGGGTGATTGGGTTGTTATCGATATGGCGGGCGTGCGAGACGGGACGAGCAATACCGTCTTCATCTCTGAGACTTGTGCAGGCAATGCCGACTCCCTTGCCGGGGATGTTGATATCAAGTCGGGGATTGGCACAAGCGTCAATCCGGTTCGCCAGCCACCCGCGGTATGCCTGAATCTGCGAACGGCTCAGAACACGATTTCCGGAAGTACATCGTCGGGCAAGGCCCGTCGTTGGGCGGACTCTCGTAATTATTACGGTGTGTTCTTTACGTGTTTGCCGCCGAATACGGTTTCTTGTGGGCCGGAACGAGACGCGTTGATCACCGCTTCGAGCTATCACCCGGGTGGGGTCAATGCCGCGTTTGTTGACGGTTCTGTGCGTTTTATCAGCGAGACCATTGACGCTGGGGATCCGACCAAAACGTTACCCGCCCCAAATCCGAGCGAGCCACAGCATTATACCGGCCCGTCCATTTATGGTGTGTGGGGGGCTCTTGGGACGCGCGCTTGCAACGACACGGCTTCTCTGTAGGCCCCGGTGTTTGCGTGGCGCGTTTTGGGAAGACGGAATAGCGAGAGATTTTTTGAGGCAGGATAGTGATTATGAGGATGAAAGCGTTCCGGACGAGTTTTCTTGTATTTTCAGTAGTGGTCTTGCCTTTTGTTGCGACGGGCTGCGGCGAAAAAGGCCCCAAGACGGTCCAAGGAACAGGTGTCGTCACTTATAAAGGCCAGCCGGTGGAAGGCGCGAACGTGATGTTTAGCCCGATAACTCAGGGGCAGGGCGTAGCGGCCTTGGGCAAGACCGACGCAGCCGGGAAGTTCACGCTCCAGACGGCGCAGGGAAAAGCTGGCGCCGTTCCCGGTGAATATGCGGTCATGATTACCAAAACGGAAATGGTGCCCACAGGCGAGAAGGTGCCTAAACCCGAAGGCGGCACGGAAGACGTCATGATCAACAAGGACCTTTTACCACAAAAGTACAAGTTTGCCTCCTCCACACCTTTGAAGGTAAAAATTGAGGAAGGGAAAGTGAACGAATTCCAGTTCAATCTTGAGGACTAAGTACCATTTCGGCCGCCTTTGACTGTGTACCGCCTGGAACCCTGGACGGTTTCAGGCGGTTTCTTTATTGGGCCCAATCCGAGAATCCGCCCCAGAGGTACGCCTCCTCCCGCGTTGAAATCGCCCCTCAAATCTGTGTCGATCCCTGCCGAAGCGTCTGCGCGGGGGACATTTCCCTCGCTTGTGCAACCTTCGCAAATTCCCTTCAGCGATCTCGGACTGGTAGGACGGGATCGACACTGCTGGGAACAAGCGCACCCGTTTAGGAGGACCTTTGCGTTCTTGCTCACAATTTGGGGACGGCTACAATAAGAGCGGTCGCCGGGGCATGGTCCATCGGGTATGTCGTGTCGGAAGGCGAAGGGGCTTGGATAACTTCTCGGCGGAAGCCTACCGCGTGAGATGTGGACACAATCGGTGTTGCCAATGAGTATGACAAACAAACGGCATAACACGGTGAACGCGACAGAGCGCGTCCGTTCAAACGGCAGGACGCGGAGGACCGCGTCCCTCCCATGTTGAGATGGAGGACCACGCTTTGTCGTGGCCGGATGAACTAACGCGGAGGTTTGTTTAGGCGATTCACCGGATACAGGAGTTGCGGACAATGACCAGGTGTTATGCTTTGCGCGAGTCGTCTCCCCAGGCGACGGCTTTGACACGTCATGTGGCGGTGTCCCAAAATGTCATTCCCAGGCGGGAGGTGCTTGGCTATATGGCGGCCTTTGGAAGTGCGTTTGTGGCGGCGCAGGGGCTGGTTTCAAACGCGGAGGCGGAGGAGCTCTCCCGTCAGCAGGAGGTCCCGCCCCCACGCAAGCGCTACGAGATGAAAAAGTCTATCAATCTTTGGGCCTTGCCCTATCCGGCCAAGATGAGCCTCCGGGAGTGCTTGCAACTTTGCAAAGAAGCCGGTTTTGAGGGTGTGGAGCTCAACTACGCCCTCGACGGGGATCTTACGCCCGAGACTTCCGATGCCGCGGTGAAGGATGTCGCAAAAATGGTCCGCACCATTGGGCTGGAAGTCAGTGGCCTGTGCTCGTTCCTATTTTGGCCGTATTCCTTCACCCATCAGGACCCGGAACGGCGACGCCGCGGGGTGGAGCTGGCGATCGACATGATCCGTGTGGCCCAACTGCTCGGAACGAAGAATCTTCTCGTCATTGCCGGCTCCACGTATGTTCCTTGGCTGCCCGACGATCCGCCCGTCCCATTCGACGTCTGTGAACGCCGATCACGCGAGGCGATGCTGCAAATCCTGCCTGTGGCCGAGAAGGCGGGCATCTCCCTTAATGTGGAAAACATTTTTATGAACGGCTTCCTCCATTCGCCGCAAGAGCTGGTGAGTTATGTCGATAGTTTTAAGTCGCCGAATGTCGGCATCCATTTTGACACGGGCAACATTGGACAGTATCACTTCGCGGAGCACTGGATTCCCCCGCTCGGTTCGCGGATCCGCAACGTTCACCTGAAGGAAGTCACCAAGAAGGTCAACGAATTCCACCTGCACACATTTCGACCTCTCCTCGATGGCACCACCAACTGGCCGGCCGTTCTCGAAGCGTTGGATCAGGTGGGCTATCGAGGTTATTTGACGTTTGAGTATTTCAATCCTTATCCTCATTGGCCGGAGGCCCTGGTGTTCCACACATCGGACGCCCTCGACCGGATGTTGGGAAGGAAATAAGGAATTGGTTTTGCGCGTCGGCCTTGACAGGGAGGGCGATCCTCTCAGCATGTCGTCTCCGCCAAAAAGGAGTTGCACCAATGATCCCGTCGGCAACGAATACGTTCAGTACGGTAAGGAAGGTCTTCAGCCTGACCTGCGGTCTGCTGGTTCTTTCGGGTTGGCTTGCCCAGGCGGAGGAGCCGGGGGTTATCCAAGTGGGCACGGCCGCTGTGGTCATCACGCCACCGCTGGGGACACCTATGGCGGGTTACTATTCCGCCCGTGGGAGTGAAGGGGTGATCGACGATCTTTATGTCAAGGCCATGGTCCTGGACGATGGTCAAACCCGCGTTGCCCTTGTCTCTTGCGACTTGATCGGAATTCCGGCGAATGTGGTAGCGGCTGCCCGCGAAAAAATCACTGCTGCGACGTCGCTGCCGGGAGAACACGTCCTGATCTCTTCGAGCCACACGCACACCGGGCCGGTTTTGCGACGGGATTCCCGAAGAGATGAGATGGACGGAGGCACGTCCGACCTGGCCCAGCAATACACAAACGGCCTGCCAGAAAAAATCGCCCAGGTGGTGGCCGAGGCCTTCAAGAAGCGCACGCCTTGTCGTTTGGCCTTTGCCCGCCAGGAGGAACACGAACTCTCTTTTTGCCGTCGGTTT
>JAKPII010000411.1 GCA_029549885.1 Planctomycetota bacterium | reverse complement strand
TTCGATCTTTCGGAGTTGGATGTAAAACCCAAGGTACGGCTTGTCCCGAGGCAATTCCGCTATCAAGCTCAGATCAACGGCAAAATAGAGATCAATGGCGAGAACCTTCTTCAGTCGTTTCGCGTGACGATTGAGCCAGATCAAACAGGCGTTAATGAGTTATGTGTCTTCTGGAGCGAGGCGGGGGTGGACCGCCAGTTTGATTGGTTCCTGGTCGAAAACGACGGGCGCGAAACGCCGCTCTCCGTTGGCGAACAATTTTTCGGCCCGTGTCACAACATAAAGACCAGCGTGGTTTTTTTGCCAAAAACCATGCAAGGACCTTTTGTGGTCAAGGCCCAACGCCGCACTGCTTTGCGACCCGGTCCGATTCCCTTGTTGCTTTTACCTCATGCGACGCGTTACGAGGCCCTCATCACCATCATTGGCGACGCGCGCTCGCAATCGGGGCCAACCGCTTTCGGGGAATGGCGAGCGAGTGGGCTACAACTGGTGGATCGAACCGCGGCTCTCAGTGAAACGGGGCAACCGACCGTCGCATCATATCGCTACTGGGGTACTGCGGACGGCGGCCCGGCGAGCATTTTCCGGCTGGAGTTGGTCTCGCACGAAACCGGGATTCCAGGAGGGACATGGGCCTCTCGCGGGATCGTTGCGATCCGACTTGACGCGTCGGGGCTGCTGGAACGATGGCACATTTTCGAGATGAAAGGGACTTTGCAGGAAGAACTGGTTTTTCGCCGCTCAGTCGAGGAACCGCTGCCTGAGAAAATGATTGTCCTTGTTGACGAAGAGCAAGCATCATTTCAGACAGCAAGCGACGAGAAAGGCCCATCGTTGCGGATACATATTCCATCTGGTCGCCAGCCGCAGCGATTGACAATCTGGGAACGCTTTTCCCGACCATCCTTTTTCATTGTGTGCCCGCTGCGAGTTCGGCAACTCGAGCCGGCATTTCCGGTCAAGGAGTGGCAGACGAGTGTCTGGCTTCCTCCCGTCTATGAAGCTCTGAGGGTGAGTGAGTTCCACGATTGGGGCGTCTATTGGCAGGACTGGGCAGTTCGCCTTTTTGGTCCCTTGAAACGTCCGCCGGATCAGCCACTGTTTCTTCCTGATCGTATCAACCGAATGATCTTTGATCCCTCCCTCCCGCCGCCCAATCTAGCCATGAGGCGGGCCATCCAATTCCAAGAAGAGCTCGGAAAACACCTGCAAGAGCTCGCAGAGATAACAAACACCAGCGGTTTACAGAGCCAACGGCAAACGTTGTCGCCAGCCAGTGCCTCGGTCGCCGAGGATTTGCCCGCGGGAAGTGCAATGCCGAAATCGACACCTGCCGCGACTAAGACGGGTAAGAGCATCCTGTGGCGTGACTTGCTATCGGATAGCTTCCTCGATCGCGTCCATAACCTCCCGCCGGGAATTAGGACGGTGGCCTTCTTGGTCGATTTGGCTGCCCTGAAGGACCTGGGAATTCAACCGGTTGATCCCATTCCCCTGGATGATTTGGGTGATATGGGCCAGTTTACTGACCCTGCATTGAAGGCCGAGAAATTCCTTACGCACCACAGTTTGACCATCGTCGTCACGCAAAGCGCCGTCTTGCTGACATCCCTCGCCACAACGGCGAGCCACCGAAATGAAGTCCAGTGGACCAATCCGCCCATTTATAAACTCGATTCCCACAGTCAATGGTGGCAGGAAATCGAACGGGCCGTGGCAGCCGGTGATGGCCGTCGCTATTGTCGGATACGCCTTTGGAATGACCTACCGGCTACGGTCCAGCCCACGACCAATGCCGGTGCCGACCCTGGCATCGCCTTTGCCGCACAAGGTTGGAATGCCACAGCGGTCCCACAAGCTGAGCTGGAGGGGAATGAGTTTGTCACATTGATGATCTTTCGCAATGACACTTTACAAGCCACGCGCTGGTTGGGCTTACTCGTCGCCTTTTTCGCCGCCTGGCTAGGCGGTTTTCAACGGCGCTTTCGCATTGTGACGGCCAGCCTTGTTTTCGCAGTCGTGGTCCTCTTTGTCCCACCGCCTTTTGTTCCCCTCGCTTCAGGGTTCTTTTTAGGGAGTCTCCTGGCCTTGGCCGCATCGCTTTTGGTCGGGTCTTCCGATGTCAAGGGGAAAGGACAACCGATTGACCAAGGGCCTTCGCCCCAGCCGCAAACAAGCGGTGGTCCCTTACCCGCAGAACCCGTACCAACGAATTTAGGAAAGCCCCAGCCGAGTGGCACGAGTCTCATTTCTGTGGGCATCGTGGCAATCTTTCTATGTTGTTTCGGAGATGCAAAGAGTTTCGCCACCTCCCCCGAGGCGCCAGAGCCACCGCCCACGTTACGATCGCAGAACGGCTCGGCAGTCTCCCATCCCGCAGAAGATCGCGGTCCATCGCGCGGAAGCACGTTGGGGGCCCTCTCGCTGATCGCACAAACGACGCAGCTTCCTGGCCGCGAGTCGTCGGCCACAACTCCCCCTGGTGTCACTGCCCCCGGTTCAGCTACGCTTCCGCCTCCTTATCGCGTTTTTATTCCGGTTGATGAAACGGGAAAACCGGTAGGACAGGAAGTCTATGTCCCCGAAGGGCTTTACAAAGAGCTTCAGAAAAGGACTTCTCCCACCACGGCAAAGCCCAGTGGATGGCATTTCGGCTCCGCGACCTACCGTGGAACGCTTGCGGCCACCCCGGCGGGAGACCGCTGGGAACTTTCGCAACTGACGGCCAACTTTGAAGTGTGGGTTGTGGATGCCCCAACGCAGCTCCAAATACCCCTGGGAAGTGCGGAAGCCGTCCCTCAACTGACAGATATCTTGCTCGATGGGCGGCCGATTGTGGCCACCTGGGATCAATCGCGGCTCCAGGTGAACCTCCCAGAAAGTGGACGGTACCGAATCCAGGTCCCCATCGCGCTAACACCGCGAATCGATGCAGGGACCAGCGAGGTCCGCTTGCGGATTCCGTCGGTTGCAAACACGCGGCTTGAACTGGCGGCTCCCTTCGCCGTCAATCGTATCGAAGTTCCCTCCGCTCGGGGACGTGTGGAAAGCGACCCGGAAAGCGGGCGATGGACCGCCGAGTTGGGCGCAATCTCGGAACTTGTCATTCGCTGGCCGGCCAGTAGTGATCCCCTCTCCGACACAGGTCCCCAGGCCGACATCCTGTACAGGTTGCGATTGGGCCCGTCCCAGGCAACCTGGGAATTGCGATGGAAGTTCCATTTGAATAACGCCCAAATCGATCAACTCCAGGTATTGTGTGAACCAAGTTTGCGTCTCGATCAGGCCTCTGCTGATAGCCAAGTGCGTATTGAAACTCTCGTCGCTGACAGTGATCGCCAAATCCTCCAAATGGGATTTGATTCACCTCTCAAGGATGAGGGCACCTTAATGGCCGTATTTACGGAACCGCTTCCCACAGGCTCAGGTGGCTTGCGACTTCCCGATGTCCAATTGATGGGAATTAGGATTGCGAGGAGAACCCTCTTCATCCAGGCCCATCCTGGTGTTTCTCTTGATGTACGTGAGTCATCGGGCTGGCGCTTGGCCGATCTTGTTACCGAAAGCAAACGCTGGGGAATACCTCCAGGCGAGGTGGGCGAAGTCTACGAATACCTGGGCGGTCCCATGTTTTGGGGTGCTTGGGTACAGCCTCAGCCCGTACGGCCAACCATGGATGAACACGTGCAACTTCTCGCTACCCAAGACGAGATCCTCATGCGATGGCAAGCTCGGTTTACCTCCTCCGGCGGAATATCCGGCTGTCACCGTGTCCGCATCCCCGAGGGTTTCAGTGTCCGTAAGGTGGCCGTGATTACCGGCGCTACGGAGCAACCTTATCCCTGGTCCGTTTCCGACGATCAAACGCTCCTTCTTCTCACGGATCGCCTTGGTCCCGACAGTCAATTACTCATTGAAGGACGTTTGTCCCTGCCACTGAGTGAGGACTGGCACCTTCAGCGGCCCACATTGGCTGACGCTGAAGTGCAAAACCTAACCGTGATGCTTTTCCGCGCACCCGACGTCTTCGTTGAAGTAACCAAGCACGTTGGTCTGGAACTGGTCTCCTCTGTTCAACAACCTACCGGCGACCAGCAACTCGGCGTGTTCCTCAACGCCTATGCCGCACGACAACCGCAAGCAGTGGACCTGACCTTGCGCATTCAGGCCAATCAACCCCAAATTACAGCGGAGCAGTTCATACGGGTAACGGAAGCAGCCAATCGCCTCCAGGCAGAGATTCGACTCGACGTGACGATCATTAACGGGTTCTTGCAAGAGCTTAAACTCGATTTGCCGCCGCAGTGGCAAATTGGGCCGGCTGGGGGTGAAAGGACCGCATCTCCACTGGAATTGAAAACGGAGTGGGGCCTGACCAACGCTGGTCCCGCGGGCTATGAGACAAGCCGCGTGAAGAAAAGACTGACCTTTGCGGCCCCTCAAAAAGACACAGCGTCCGTCGCGCTCTTAGGCAGCCCCACGCTTGACGACCACGGTTGTGTGCCCATCCCTTGGATTGGTCTCTCAGAAGTTTCCTCCCTCCGATCGTACCTTATTGTGCCGAAACGTCTGGAGTGGCCAAGCGATCTTGTGAACATCTACGGGTTGCGACCCGTCCCTCAAGAAAAGTTAAAAGGAATCAACATCAAGGCAGACGAGATCGCATACGAATTGACCCAAACAACAATCCTTCCGCACATCGTAGGCAAACCCTCCCCTGCCGTCCACTGGGAAGATGCGGAAATACGGATTCAAGTCTCTCCCGAGGGACACATCTTGGGCCTGCTTACTGTGTGGTTCACAAGTTCGCCTGCGGAGGGCTATCAAATCCAAATGCCAAAGGGGATCGTTCCGGTTAATGCTTGGCTCGACCACCGGTGCGTGCCCGTTTACCAGCGCCCCGATGGCACAACCCACATTGCCACAGATACGGTCAAAGATCACCGGTTGGACCTCCTGTTCGCCGGCAGCGTCGCTCGGAGAGGTCAGAGCCTTAGCCTGGCACTTCCGCAACTGAAGAATGCGGAAAAGGCAGAATCCGGGCGAGTCTATCTTCTGTTGCAGGCCGTCTCCAGTTGGAATCCGTCTGTCGCCCCTGGTGAGCCGGTCACTGCGTGGGACTATCACTTGACCCGCGCGCGAGAGGCCGCCGAGCGTTTGCTCCAACTCTCAGAAGGAGCGGCAGGTCCTGCGCCACCTCAGGGTACCTTTGGGGAACTGCTAAAGCAGTACCTCTTGGCACGAGACGAAGCACGACGTGCCCTTCTGCTGGCACCTCAAACCGCTGCTATCAGTTACGCGGAAGTAAGGCTTCAAAATCTTGAATTGCAAGTGAGCGATTTGTTGCAATCTGCCGTGGGGATTGAAGCCACACTGGCGTCCCCTGGGGCCATCGCAGGCGAAACCCTGGGTGACGCGCTACCATCGTCGGATATGCAATCCTGGTACTTTGAGTGTGAGGACCTTCCCACACAAATCCGCCTTCAACAAACCGTTAGCGCCCAAAAATGGGGAGATTTGCTTATCGGCAGCGTTGTGATCTTCGCGGTAGGTAGCATAGGCTGGCTGATCCGTCGCATCAATCGGCCACTTTCCGTATGGATGATGCGATTTGCCCATCCCTTGGCCGTTCTCTTCGGGATCGGTTGGTGGTTGTGGCTTCGTCCGAGCTTTGTCGGCTGGCTTCTCATCCTTGCTGCCCTTATTCTGCTTATCCGATCTCGCTGGCAATGGGTGCCTAAAGAAGATGCAATCGTGCCCTTAATTGTGCAACAGAAGTTGCCAACAACGGGCAGTCCGCGATAATTCCACGTGGTGTGTGACACGTTGCCTCCCTTACTTCCACTTCTTCGCTTGCCAACTGGCCGTGTCATGCTTTTCGGCACGGCACTTGCTGTGGGACTTGTTTATAGCCTATCCCAAAGCTCCCTCTCTCCCCCTGGGAGAGGGTTGGGGTGAGGGCAGACGATTTTCCGAGTCGATCGAGAAAGCCGACAGTGATTTGAGCCCCCTCACCCCCGGCCCCTCTCCCGCTGAACGGGCGAGGGGAGGTTGTGGGATAGGCTCTTAGTCCACAGTGGCTGTCCCATGGATGGGTCCATTTAGTGAAAGCGGCTTGACCTAGTTGTGTGCCGAGTCCGACTTGGCGATGGATGAGGTGTTATGTCGCGTAAAGTCTATATCTTCCAAAACGCCCGTGGCGAACCCCCCGGGCAGATCGTCGATTATCTCGACTGGGTCGGCGTACGTTTCGAACTGATCCCACTGTTCCATATCCGCGAGAGTGTGTCCCCTCTGGATTGGCGTGAGGTATGCGGGCTGGTTGTCCTCGGCGGCCCAATGAACGTGGATGAGGTAGAGGCATACCCTTTTCTGATGTGGGAACGACTTCAACTGAAAGAGGCAGTACGCCGCGAGATTCCCGTCCTCGGAATCTGCTTGGGGGCCCAATTGCTTGCCCGCGCACTTGGGGCCAAAGTCTATCCCAATCCGGTTCGCGAAATCGGCTGGTACAGAGTAACGTTGACGGAAGGGTGCCAAAGTGACCCGCTGTTTGCGGGCGCCTCCTCACCGGCCACCGTCTTTCAATGGCACGGCGATACGTTTCACCTTCCAGAAGGTGCTGTGCTCCTGGCAACGGGATCACAGTGTCGCCACCAGGCCTTCCGTTATGGTAACAATGCCTGGGGCCTGCAATTTCATGTCGAGGTTACGCCTATGCTTATCCGATCTTGGATGGAATTGGCCACGCAAAACAACGAGTTGGCGGAGATCGGACTCTCGGCCAGCCAAATCGAGCAGGAAACACCCCATCGCTTTGGCGAAATGCAGCGACTGGCCAGAATCGTCCTGAAACGTTTCGCCGAACAATGCCGCCAATGTTCCGATTAGCCGTGTCTCACACAGACTGATGGTGACTCAGAGAGCGGCTAAGCCTCGCGGTCCACCCGAGGGTTCGCACGCTGGATCACGACGATCGATACCACGGCCACAATACGCAAATAACCGGCATCCGCCATCTTCAATAGTGGTCCCATCTCTCCGTCTCCATCCAGTCATTTCCATATGGTAAACTGTGGCGGACGTGTTGGTCATCTTTCATCGCTAAGAGCCTATCCCAAAGTTCCCTCGCCCCCCTATGAGAGGGTTGGGGTGAGGGCAAACGATTTTCCGAGTCGATCGAGAAAACCGACAGTGATTTGAGCCCCCTCACCCCCGGCCCCTCTCCTGCCGAACGGGCGAGGCGAGGTTTGTGGGATAGGCGCTAAGCCTTAATTTCAACGGAAGGCCCAACCTATGCTGACTTCGCGGGCACTCATTGAAATGGCCCTGGCCGGTCAACCGACACCGCGACCCGCAACCGGACCACTTGCGGTGCACTTCTGTGCCAAGTTAAGTGGGATTTCGCTGCGTCAGTACACGCTCGATCCTAAGCAACTCGCCCGCAGTGTGATCGAATATTATCGCCGCTTTCGCCCAGATGCAGTCTGGTTGTCCGCCGACACGTGGGTCAACGCTGAAGCGATGGGCGCCCGTGTCGGTTTTCCCGACGATGATCAACCGGCCGCCGGGTTGGGCCCCGCCCTGATTCAATCGCCTGAGGACCTCGACGCCATCCCGCCGCCCGACGTTACCCGCCACGGCCGATGGCCCGCCATGCTGGAGGCCGTAAGGCTCGTCCGCCAACAATTGGGCGACGACGTATGTCTTGTGGCATGTTTTGATCAATACCCCTTCTCTTTGGCGAGTCAACTATTGGGGCTCAATCGCATGATGCTTGCCATTTTTGACGACCGGCCCTTTGTGGAGCGTGTCATGGAAAAATGTCTTGAATACACGCTGGCATATGCCGTGGCCCTCGCCGAGGCCGGGGCGGATATTCTAAGTGGTGGTGATTCGCCCGCGGGATTGATCGGTCCCCGCTCGTATCGAGAAGTAGCACAACCTTTGGAAAAAAGGCTCATTGAGCGGCTTAAAGAGCGTGTCCGTGTGCCAGTGTCGTTACACATCTGCGGCAACGCAACGCCGCTGCTTGCTGACATGGCCGCCACAGGTGCCGATATCCTGGAAATTGACTATCCCGTTGCCATCGAAGACGCGGCACAGATCCTGGGATCATCAGTCGCCCTTTGGGGCAACCTTGACCCTGTGGGTTTGCTGGCCCAGGCTGATGCCGATACCGTCTATCGAGAAACGCAAGCACTTCTGCGGCGTGTTCGGCAATGCGGCATTCGGCGGTTCGTCGTCAGTTCGGGCTGCACCCTGGCGATGGAGACACCTGAAGAGAATCTTGATGCGTTTTTCGCCGCCGCAAGAGATTTTGGACCTTGGGGAGATAAGAACGGGTGAACGACTGCTGCCCGCCTTTTGCTTAGTATGGTCATCGCTTTTAAAGATCGTGAATACGAAGAGTAAGAGTGGGAGACGCTCGTATGGCTACCTCAGTATTTGGTGTGCTTGTCCATGGTGCGGGATGGGTTTCGAGTCAGCACATCGCGGCCTACCAGAAGAATCCCGCCACAGAGATTCGTGCCATTTGCGACCGCTCTCTCGAGCGCGCCCAAGCAAGGGCCAAGAGTGCAGGCCTAACCAACGTGGCAATCTATGACGATTTCGAGAAAGCCCTCCGGCATCCGGGGATCGACATCGTTTCGATCTGCACGCCTCAACACGTCCATTGCGAGAACGTTTTGGCTGCCGCTGCCGCCGGCAAGCATATGGTGATCGAAAAGCCGGTGGCCATCAATTTGACGCAGCTCCGCATGATGCAACAGGCCGTCAAGAAGGCAGGCGTGCGGACAGTGGTAAGTTTCGTCCTCCGCTGGAACCCGTTATTCCGCACGCTGAAGGCCCTCTTGGCCGATGGGGCCTTGGGCCAACCTTACTACGTGGAGACAGATTATCTCAGTTACAACGGCAGTTGGTGGTCCGGGTGGAATGATGCAAGAACCATCGAGCAGGGAGTGAGCGCCTTGCTGGTGGGCGGATGCCACGCCGTGGACGCCTTGCGGTGGTTCGCCTCCACGGAGCAGTTCAAAGCGGCCGATGCCGAAGAGGTCTTTGCCGTCTCTGGTGGACGCCGAAAAGGTCAAACCCGCGAGTACAACCCCCTCACAAACACCTGGACGGACAACGCCCCGCCCATGGAATATGACGGTTTGGAAGTAGTTCTAGTCAAATTCACCAACGGCGTCGTGGGAAAGGTCTCGGCAAATGCGGAGTGTATTATGCCCTACCGGTTTCCTATTAGAATCTTTGGTGATCGCGGTACCGCATTCGATAACCGCGTGTGGTCGCACAAATTCCCGGACCAGACAGATTGGGTCACCATCCCGACGATTGCCCCGGATTCAAGTGACGTAACCCATCACCCCTTCCAGGCCGAGATCGATCACTTCGTCGAGTGCCTACAAAAGGGGACCGAATCGCATTGCAACCTTGACGACGCGGCAAAGACGCACGAGATCGTGTTTGCGGCACTGGAATGCTACCGCCAGCGGCGCCCCATTCGCTTGCCCCTGGCGGAATGAGCGCTCCGCCTTTTGCGAGAACGCATATCGTTTGGCGAACTCGACGCTTGGATACTCAGTAGCTTCCACTAGGCAGAGCATGTCGCTGTGGCTTTCGGGGAATCGTGGCTCGGGGTGCCCTTGCGGATTATTGCCTCCCTCAGAAACTGGCTTTGTGAGGAACAACCTCGCGCATCACGATCGGACCCGCGTTTGGCTTTGGCTAGGCCTAGGCTCTTCCGGTGGAGGCACTTTGGGATTTTGCGCCAGACATTGACTTACCGACGGCGTAACCTGTTTAACGACCCGTTCAGCGGGCTAATAGAGACAAGCACGCCGCGGGCGGCTGTTGACCAGGCTTTATCGGACACGAAGCAATCAGGGGATTAAGCGAAGGCCCAAGACCGACCACCAGCGCGTCAAGAGCCTATCCCGTTATCTCTCCTCACCCGTTTGGCGGGAGAGGGGCCGGGGGTGAGGGTGGCTCGAATCGCGCTGCCGGTTTTCTCGTTCGACTCCGACGATCGCTTGCCCTCACCCCAACCCTCTCCCAGAGGGAGAGGGGGACTTTTGGGGATAGACTGTTAACGGTTTGGGAAGCCTGGAATGCTTTGATTGGGTGAGCCAAACGGAGAAACACCACAGGATGCCGCAGATAAGTCTTCAGCGCTGGGGTTGGATCGAAGATTGCTCTCCTCGGAAGCACTGGGCCGTGCAAACGTGGCGAGATACGCGGTCGCGGTGTGTGTCGATAAGGTCCTGAGGGCAGTGAAAGATGGATTCCTGTTGGTCTTGGCCAACTCCACAGGTCAAAAAGGGGGCCCCGGGGTTGGGCAAAGGTCGTAGCGGGACAACCGGTGAAAGCCCGAGCCACACACCGGGCCACGGCAGGTACAGGGGCCTGCCGCTACGGTTTCGATGGGATGCGGGTATGGACACCCCCGTGGTTGCCCTCGGGGTATCATAGCCATGCGGAATACTCTTGATTGTGGCCCCACCAGCGGCCATGCACACGCCGGAAATGGGC
>JAKPII010000403.1 GCA_029549885.1 Planctomycetota bacterium | reverse complement strand
GCTTGCTATCCCGCCGAATGTACTATTAGTCCCCACCCTTGTTTGGTACTCGGGGAATCATTTTGTCACGAACGACTCGTCATTTTGGCCGTGGCAAAGGACGTGGCCACTCGGCCACAAGCGCTTGCCCACGCGAACCGCGGAGAGAAATCTCGTCCTAAATTATGGATTTTTGTTGTCGGGTGGCATTTGCTTGAATTACCTAACTTGCCCAATTATGATCGAAGGGGTAAGTCCGATAGTGATGTGACGCCTTCATGGGAACTTTTTCCGTGAGCGCCACCGTCTAAGGACGCAACATTGGCGGGCGCAACATCGGCCGTTTGACAACGATGGCCTGTACCAAGTGGTGATGGAGAGGAAACTCATGCATCGTTCAGCTTATCGCTGCCTTGTGGTCGCAAGTCTGGCGTTGGGTTTTGGGTTCTTATCGTGGGGAACATCTGCTTGGGCTCAGCAGCAAGATGACAACCAAATGGCCGGGGTGATCGTCAGCCCTGATGGTGTCCTCACCCGGCAAATGATTTCGGATCCCACGGGTCAAATCATGCGGGAGCGGGTAATGGCGGCCCGGCGGTCGTTGCCACCCAACGTGGCCCGCTTTAGCACATTGCGAAAGGTCTCCCTACCGCGTTTGGAAAAGGCCATTGTAGCCAACCATGGCGTGGTGACCGATGAGATGAAGTACCTGGCGGGACTTCTCCGCATCCGCTACGTGTTCCTGTATCCTGAAAGTGGTGACATCGTTCTGGCCGGACCGGCGGAAGGGTGGGTCGAGACACCCACAGGCCGGGTCGTGGGAATCAACACTGGCCGCCCTGTGCTTCAGCTTCAAGACTTGGTAACGGCCTTGCGTGCTTATCCTCCGGACGGTGAAGGCGTCGATGTCATTGGCTGCTCCATCGATCCCACCCAGGAAGGTCTCGCCCGCATGCAGGAGTTCTTGCGTAGCCTGGGGAGCACGTTCCCACCGGGACAAGAGGCTCAGGTCGCCGAGTATATGGTCAACGGCCTGAAAAAGAGTTTGGGTGTCCAGGAAGTCACAATCCTGGGAGTGCCGCCGGAAACCCATTTTGCCCATGTGTTGGTTGAGGCCGACTATCGGATGAAGCTGATCGGCATCGGCTTGGAACGACCGCCTGTGCGTTTGGTGAGCTTCGTTGAACGCGCGGCTTCGTCCGCCGTCTCGCCTAATCAGCTATTCCGCTGGTACTTTGTGCCCGATTATCAGTGCCTGCGTGTGACCGAGGACGGTACGGCCTTGGAATTGGTCGGGGAAGGCGTCAAGCTTGTGGGTGAAGATGAACTTGTCACGGCCAGCGGCGAGCGAAAAGCAGCCTCCGCAGCTAGTGCCGCGAGTCGTGCGTTCACGACCAGTTTCACACGGCATTATCCGGAACTGGCCGCAAAGGTCCCCGTTTATGCTGAGCTTCGCAACGTGATTGACATGGCGATCGTTGCCGCCTATATCAAGCAGCAAGATTTCTACAACCAGGCCAATTGGAAAATGGAATTCCTCGGTCGAGAAGAAAACTTTGCGGTGAAGACGTATCCAGCCCCCAAGAAGGCTGAGACGGCCATCACGGCGGTTATTCGTCCTGGCCGCGTGAGCACACCCATCGGTGGTGGTGTGCACATTGAAGCGCAACAGGCCCTCGATTACGAAAACCTCCTCAAGGACGAGAAAGGTGAGGTCCAAAAGGCCAAGGCCAGCGTCAAAGTGGATTTGCCGGAAGGCGTCTGGTGGTGGGACTGATCGGCTGTTTCAGTCTTTAACGTCTTCAGTTGTGACTTGAGTCTCTTTCATCTCGGGCGCATAGCGCTCGAGATATTTTTTTAGACGGATCTTGCGTCGGGCACTGTCGGTGCTCATGTACCGAACTAGCCCAAAGATGGGGCGATCGGGGCCCCAGGGGCGATCATACCGGCCGAAGATCCAGCTTATGCCCGTATATGAATTCGGATCGCTTCCGTCGAGGCCGTACTTGTTGTTCAGGTAAATCATCCATTCCAGCGCCGTTTGCGGGTCAGGGGTCCATTCCAGAATCTTTTTCCCCCAAAGCATGCGGAGATAATTATGCAGGCGGCCTTCCTCACGCAGCTCATTCTGGGCCGCGTTCCACAGGCGATCATGGGTTTGCGCATTCTCCAACTGCTCAAGGGTATAAGTGATAGGTCGTCTGTCCGAGGCGTGCGCTGTGAGAGTTTTCTTTGCCCAGTCGGGAAGCGATTCAAAACGGTCGTAGTCGTCGCAACGTAAACAAAGATTAAGCCCCAGTTCACGCCAGACGACGAGCTGGTCAAGGAATTGAGCGATACTCGGCGGAAGATTCCACCACGTCCCGGCGTCTGCTTCCTGCGAAGGTCGATCGAACGACCAACCCATTTCTGTGGCCCGTTTGAGCAAGTCCACGATCATTTCAAACGGTGAAATGAACCCGAAATGCAAATACGGGGCCAACCCACTGACGCCGTTTTCGTCGGGGTGATTGCGCCACTCGTGATAATGCTCCAGTGCAGTTTCCAGGAAGTGGCGCCAACGATTTCGTGCCGCTGTGGGCCCTCCCTGCGTGGCGACAGGCCCCGCCGAATGGTCGAGGGGCATTTCCCTCACACTCTGACGGGGGTCCAGCAACACCTCATGGTCCTTCCGCCAGAAAACCCAAAATGGGTCCTTCGGCTTTGGCGGCGGAAAACGAACTCGCTCCGGAAGTGGCCGCGGATCAGGGATCTGGCAGAGAATATCGGGCAATAGTTTCTGTACGAGAGTGCGAAAGCCGCGGGCTGTGGGATAATAGCGTGAGACACTCCGAAACGGGATCAATCCCGATGAATCGACCGCTTCGATTCGGGCACGCGTGCGACTTGCCAACGACTCCAAAAAAGCTCTGTACTCCCGATCAGGGTGATCGTCCACGATGATAACATCACAGGTCTGGAACAAGCTGTAAAGATATTCCACAGCTATTCGACCAAACTTGCGAGATTGTGCCCGATACAAAAATGGGCCTCGCTCGACGAGACTCTCATGCTCCCGCATCCCTTCCATAACGAACACGGCGTGTCGATCAGTCAACGTTTGATGAAAGGGCAACGTTTCCAAAACTGTGAGATCCTTTTCACGGTCGGCCACCCACTCCAGGGCGCGATCCACGGCATAGTTCCAGGACCAGCGGCGATTGATGTGCATCCAATAAAGCACCACGTTGGGGGATTGATGGGGTGTGCCTTCCGCAATGACACGGATGCGCTCTTCCGGAACTTTGCCGCCCCATATCTTGCCGGAAAGAATCTGACTCGCTGCCTCCGCAAAGGCAGTAGCAGGAGAAGCGATAAGCCGATTCCCACGCATTCGTTCGTTACTCGGACGTCTTGTTCAAATTTCGGCGCTGCCCAAGATAGGGTTGCGCTTGGCACACAATGCGCGCCACGGGCCACTAGAGCTTGTCCACCGTGGGCACCACAAATGGTTCGCGGTATTCCCGCGTGAGCAGCTTGTTGGCGTCGGGCCGATCGATGAAGCACTCATTGGCGGCATCCACAGGCAAGAGGGCACCCAGCGTGAGAGGCTCCTTCTCCAAATCAATGCCATTCTCCTTGAGGTGCTCCTCGATCGCATTCAAGGTTGCCACACAGTCTTCATGGACCTGGAGTTTTTCGAGTGCCGCCACCAACTCCTTGTGCCCGGCCTTTTCCCCAAGCAAGTAGGAAATATTGGCCAGGTGCGTCAAGGCTGTTGAGATATGCGTTTCTTCAACGGGAGCATTCAACATTTCTTGTTTGCCGGCCTTCACCGCTTCGACGAAGTTGCCGAAGTTATCCACATTTGGGCCTGTAAGGTTCTCGCGGGGTTGTCCCTGCTTGTCATAGACCACCACGTTGGGACCAAAGCTGCTGGCAATGTAGCCCTCCTCGCCGACAATGAGCACCGCCCCGTTAAGAAATGGCGGATTGGTTTTGTGGTTTCGCACCTCTTGAACCAGCGTGATTCCGCCCAGGTCATGGACAGCCACCTGAACGTTAGGAGTTTCGCCCGCATCGTTAAATCCCAAACGGCCACCGTAACTGATCACCCATTTGCCCAGCGTTTTGAACGGGACGATGATCCGAGCGGTATCCACGCAGTGGATGCAGTTATTGCCAATCTCGCCATTACCATAGTCCCAGAACCAATGCCAGTCGTAGTGGAACGACTTGCGGGTGACCTTGGCCATGGGAGCCGGTCCTGCCCACAGGTTGTAATCGACGCCTGGGGGAATGGGGTAATCGCCCGGTGGCCCAATTGGGCTTCGCGGTCGATACATCACACACCGGATCACTTTGACTTTACCAATCTTGCCGGCTTTGATAGCCTCGGCTGCCGCTCGATAACGACCTTCTGACCGCCTTTGCGTCCCGCCTTGGCAGAGCTTGTTATACTTTTGGGCAGCCTGGACAATGCGTCGTCCCTCGCTGACGTTGTGGCTGACTGGCTTTTCCACATAGACATGCTTGCCGGCTTGGATGGCCCAAATCGAGGCCAAGGCGTGCCAATGATTGGGGGTGGCAATGGAGACTAAATCCACGGCCGGATCGGCGAACACATCGCGGAGGTCTTGTGCAAATTTCGGCTTGTAACCGAACCTGGCGGCAAAACGCTCCACATAAGTCTGCCCCACGTCACGATCGGCGTCACACAGATAGAGCACATGGCAATCGGGGCGCGAAGCATACGCACTGGCGTGATCTTGCCCACGTCCCCGAACGCCCAACACCGCTACCTGCAATTTATCGTTTGGACTTGTAGGCGCCGCAGCACCTGCAGATTGGGGGCCTTGCTCGGCGGCCACCACAGGAAGCCCCGCCCCCAGGCCAATCCCACCGAGCGACGCTAGAATGGCTTCCTGAAGGAACTCTCTTCGTGGGGTAACTTGTCGTGCCATGGCTAGTACCTCTTTTGTTAGAAGATTTGGTAAAAAGCTCACCAGCCTCGCAGTGTCTCCCAGACTGGAAAACCCACGTCCTTTTGATACCGTTTTAGCCGCCTTAGTGTCGTCGGCACTGAGCTCTTGCGAGCCACTCACTGTTCTGACGGCATTTCCGTCTCGCAGCAGCAAGGCTCGTCGCCCGGCTCCACGGTCCGGATGACGAGGTACTTCATTTTGTCGCTAAAAAAGCGTGCCTCAGCGTGCATGACATTCGGGGGAAAGAAGACCATCTCGCCTGGCCCCACGCGGTAAGTTCGGCCCCCGAAGGTGAATTCGGCCTCGCCTTCCAAGATGAAGACTGCTTCCTCCGCGGCATGGGCGTGTTGACCGTTCCAACCGTCCGCGCCGTTCAGTTCCGTCAGGTGGACATGCAGTTTTCGCGCACCCTGCGCCTGGCCCAGCAATGGCCGATACAATGCTTTCGTGTTTTCCATAGTCATCCTTCTTGCAGGTTACAGATTTTCGCAGGTCGTGTCATTATTTTTTCCGGCCCAGAGGGCACCGTCAAGTCCGCGGCAAATGAAGGACCACGCTGTTTCGTGGTCAACCCCAGATTGGGGGCAAGGTGCCTCTCTACTGGTGATCAATTCTATGGGTATCATCAAGGGAAATGCACGACGAGGCCTCGCATGACCGTTTATGATGTCCTTTTTCAAGTCTGGTGGTTTGTCCTGGGTGCGGTCCTGGGGAGCTTTCTCAACGTCGTCATCCATCGACTTCCTCGAAAGGAAAGCCTCATCTGGCCCGGTTCGCATTGCCCGAGCTGTGGCCACCTCATCCGCTGGTACGACAACGTGCCTGTGCTCAGTTGGCTTTTTCTGCGGGGGCGATGCCGCGATTGTTCGGCGACCATTTCTCCGCGGTATCCGCTCGTGGAGGCCATGGCGGCATTAACGGTGGGTGGGTTGGCTTACGCCGTAAGCGGCGGGCGATGGGGGGCCCTCCTTTCTACCGGCCAAGGGACCTGGCTTGCGGCGCTCTTTGCGCCGGCAATTCTGCATTTGCTGATCTATGCGACGTTTTTTCTGACCCTCATGGCAGCCGCTGCCATCGCGTGGGACCGTGCGCCTTGTCCCCCGCTACTTTGGCTCCCGGCATGGGTCCTGGCACTGATCGGCGTGGTCGTTGGTAGCAAGGGCCACGCAGGGACGGCGTTCCGCCACCTTACCCTGCCGATGTTCTCCTGGTTCCACTGGGGCTTGGCCCTGGTCCTGGGAAGTATCAATGAACTGCTGCTGAGTGGCTGGGAAAGTAACCCCGGCGGAAACGGCCCATCTTCCCAAAAGCGATCGCGTAAGGAACGACGCAAGAAACGACAGCGGGCCGAGGTTAATCCTCGTGATCACGAGGGTCAAGCCGAGATAGAACGATCACGGAGTGTGGACTTTATCTCCTTTGCCGGACTTGCCGGGATCCTCTTTGCAGGAGAGTCGGCCGTGGCGTTGGTGGGCGGACTGTTGCTCCTTGTCGTATTTATTCGTGCGGCAAGTCTCTTGTCATCGAGCCGCCAGCGGCCAGCGGGTGATCCGTCGCGAGTCCGGGCCGTCCTTTTGGGCATCGCGTTTGTCGCGTCGTGGAGTGCCATCCTGTTGGAAATGACACGCTGAATTGGTAGCATTTTGTTGACCAATCCGGTCACGGGGCGTCGAACGCTTGGTGTCACTGACTGGAAGGAGAGGTCCGTATGCAGACGAGGCTGTTACGTTTTCGCCGGGCCTTCTGTGCGCCATGGGGCATTATGCTGGTCTTTCTGCTCACGGTGGCCGGAGGGAAAGGGGCCTCTAACGTTGGCCTGGCCGATACGCCGAGTCATGGCGTCGATCCGCGCTTGGTGGCCATGGTAGAAAGCGACTGGCAAAAGCAGGAAACGCGGCTTGGTCGCGACTGTGCTTCCGTGGAGGCGATCAAGGCAGCGTTGCGGCGACTAGAAGCGGCGTTGGAGGAGTTGGAGAAGGCCCGGTTGATCCCGGAAGAACGGCTGCGTGATGCGCCGACAACACTGAAGGGCTTCTGGGAGCGGACGGCCCTGGCCTCGACACTCCCTGCCGAGGAACGGACCAAACTTTATCGAGAGATTCGCTGGTTCGGACGCAGTCTTCTCTTGGAGAACCGGCTTTTTGCCGACCGACCGATTGTCTTTTTGAAGACACGGCGGTTCCTCTGCCAAATGCTTCACGAGTACATCGCCTACTTTTACAGTGCCGCGGACCTTCATGGCGGAGGGGTGTACGTTCTGAAGAAACCGGGAGAGAGCTTGGAGATTGAGGATCTAACAACGGGTCACTTTGGCCGGGGTATCTTCCAATCGCTCGCACTTTCCTATGATGCGAAAACAGTGTACTTTGCCTTTGCGCCGATCCCCGCGGGCGATCGACAGCGACCGCTTCGGCCGGATTGGAGCGTGCTTACCGCCGGACCGCTGCCGCCAGAATTTGCCTTTGAATCGCCGGACCGGCCGTGCTTTCACTTGTTCGCCATCGATTTGACAAATCGCACGATCCGTCAGCTTACCGATGGTCGCTATGACGACACGATGCCCTGGCCACTGCCGGATGGGGACCTCGTCTTTATGTCCACACGGCGCGGTGGCTACTGTCGGTGTAACAATCCTTGGGAACCTATTCAAACGTACACGTTACATCGTCTCAACCCCAAAACCGGTGCCATCCGCACAATTTCCTATCACGAAACCAACGAGTGGCATCCGGCGGTCCTCAACGACGGGCGAATCGCTTACTGTCGCTGGGACTATGTCGATCGTTCGGCGGCCCATTTCCACGGCATTTGGGTCACATCACCGGATGGCACCAATGCCCGCAGCGTTTTCGGCAATTACACCATGGAGATCAGCACGTGCTTCCAGCCGCGGCCAGTTCCGGGGTCTCGGAAGATCGCCTTCATTGCCGGGGCGCACCACGCTGTGGTCGGCGGATCACTTGTGCTTTTTGATCCCGACAAGGCCCGGTATGATCCCGAAACCGGCGAAGACGTGTTTGACTCGCTGGAAGTCTTGACACCAGAGATACCGTTTCCCGAGACGCCCAGCGAGTGGCCCACCGGTTACGTGGTCAGTCCTTGGCCGCTGTCAGAGGACTTCTATATCATTTCGTTCGGTCATGACCGGCTGCCCGGCATGGGATCGGGAAATCGTTCAGAGTCTGGGGTGGGAATCTACTATTTCGATCGCTGGGGGAATCTGGAACTCCTTTACGAGGACCCAGGATGGGCCTGCTTGGATCCCGTACCTGTGATTCCCCGCAGGCCGCCGCCGGTGGTGCAGGAAACGTTTGATCCCGATTTAGGGCAGGAGGCCGAAGTGGTGGTGTATGATGTGCGTCAGAGTCATTACCCGCTGCCGCCGGATCGCCCAATTCGCGAGCTTCGCGTCTTTCAGCTTTTGCCCAAGGCGACCCATCCCGTCAATAATCCGCGGATCGGCCACGCCAACGCAGAGAATGCCCGTGCCCTCTTGGGGACTGTCCCGGTGGAAGAGGACGGTTCGGCATACTTTCGCGTTCCGGCCGATCGTCCCCTTTATTTTCAAATTGTCGATGATCGAGGCCGGGCGGTTCAGGGGATGCGCTCGGTGACATACTTCCGACCAGGCGAACGGCGGGGGTGCATCGGATGTCACGAGCCGCCCAATAGTTCGGTTCCGACCCGGGACATCTTGGCACTGAGACGTGAACCCTCTGCCTTGACGCCCGGCCCGGATGGTTCGCTGCCGTTTTCCTTTCCCCGACTGGTTCAGCCTGTCCTTGATCGATTCTGCATCCGATGCCACTCGCCGGATGCTGGTCCCCAGTCTGCCGCCCCGGACTTGACGGGGTTTCCGCAGGGGGAGTTTACGCGGTCGTATGTAAATCTTCGGCCGTATTTACGCTGGTACGAATGGGGCGGAGGCAGCATCTCGCAGATTGTCACGCGGCCCGGCCAACTGGGGGCAGACGCCAGCCCGTTGCTGAATATCCTCGAGAACCCGACTCATCGCGAGGCCGTAACCCTTGATAGGGAGTCGCTTTTGCGATTGACCCTTTGGCTCGATGCCAACGTCCCGTTTTATGGGACATATGACAACGACCAAAGGGCGCAGCAGCGCGCCGGGCAGTTGATTGCCATGCCGGAATTGCAGTAGTTGTGTTGGGGTCCGTCGCCCTGGTCGACGCCATGACCCACTACTAGGGGGCATGGCACCCGCGGCTTTTCTTTCTTTTTCTGCTTAGCCTTGATACCCCACGCAGCTTGGTGGATTCGCCTTGGAGAAATCGCCATTTCTGGGTAATTTGCAGTAGGTGAATCGAGATTGTGGTGATCGGAGGGGGCAATTGACAAGTTGACGATGAGGAGTGGGAAACTATGACTCCGGAAGAGCGTCAGGCAGCCGTCGAGCGAATTTTGAGGTCGCCCAGCTATCGGGTGGCGTATCAGGACTTGGATTTCCTGACCGATCCCAAGTTGCGCGCCACACGGATGGAATTGGAGTTGCTTAAGCCGGAATTGGCGTTCGAGCGGGAGAAGATCAATTCCACCGTCGTAGTGTTCGGAAGTACGCGAATCGTCGATGAGCCGGAGGCCCGACAGCTTGTCGAAAAGGCGGAGGCGGACCTTAAAGCAGATCCGGAAAATCCGAAATTGCGGCGAGCTTACGAGCGGGCAAGAAGCCTCCTGGAAAAAAGCCGTTACTACGAGCTGGCCAGACGGTTCGCATATCTCGTTTCGCAATCCTGCGCAAACAACGGGCAATGCGACTATGTGATTTGCACGGGCGGGGGGCCCGGAATTATGGAGGCCGCCAACCGAGGGGCCTATGAGGCCGGAGCAAAATCGATCGGGCTGAATATCCGGCTGCCCATGGAGCAAATCCCCAATCCGTACATTACGCCAGAGTTGTGCTTCCAATTCCGCTATTTTGCCTTACGAAAATTTCATTTTCTCCTGCGGGCCAAGGCCCTGGTCGTCTTCCCCGGCGGCTTTGGAACCCTCGACGAACTGACCGATGCCTTGACGCTCCGGCAAACCGGTCGGATGCAGCCGATCCCGATCATCATTTTTGGGCGGGAATACTGGGACCGAGTGCTGAATTTCCAGGCCCTTGCCGATGAGGGTGTCATTGATGATGAGGATCTAAAACTTTTTGAATTTGTTGAGACAGCCGAGGAGGCTTGGGAAAAGATTTGTCGCTTCCACCACTTGTCGATGCTCGAGGCTAAGCCGGTCTATTGGGAGAATTCGGGGGGTATTGACCCCCACTGATGATCCCAAATAGTAGGTCCAGTGACCCCCCAGACCGCGGCCAGTATGTTGGCCTTTTCGCCTTTCCAAATGAGTATAAGGAAGGGAGGGCACGCGGCCTCTCGCCGGACAAACGGCGCCACGGGGGCTCCTTAGGCCGGAAGTCGCCGTGGGACATAATCAACTGCCGGCATGAACGAGACAAACTTTCGGCACGTTTAGGTGCTGGCCGTGGGTGGGCTATAATTGAGGGAGCCCATTCAACGGGCGCCGCGCAGAAATTGGATCACGGGCCCAATGGATGGTCGGAGCGACCAGTCTGGAATGATCATCCCGGGAAAAAGGGGCCTTCTTGGGGCTGGGTTGTTTAATGAAAAAGGGGGCATCGTATGGTGGCCATTGGCACAAGAAAGCTTTGATCTACACGGTCATGAGAACCCATTTGAGACGATTAACGGCTTACGCACTTCTGATCGTTATCCTTTTGTGTGTCATCCTTGGGGACGGGCCAGTTGGTACGATTGCGCCGCGGGACGTCTTTGCCCAGCAGAGTCCGGGGCGGACGCTCCTGGTAGCGGTGGATCGTTACGGTCCTTTGGATGAGCAAACGCGGGCCGAGTTGCGGCGGCAATTGGAAGAAACCGGAAAAGTTCTCGAGGCCCAATCGGCAGCGATGCGACTGGTGGCCAAGCTGGTCGGTCCGGCTGTGGTGCACATTGAGGCCCAAACGATCGGGCGGCGGGCCTTGCAGCATGGCGCAGCCCGACCGGTCGAGGAAGCCGGTTCCGGCGTCTTGGTCAAGCTCGGTGAAAAAACGTGTGTCCTGACCAATCGTCACGTCATTGCCGGGGCTACTCCGGATAAGGTGCGGATCTCATTGGCCGACGGAAGGGTGATTCAGCCCCAGCAAATTTGGTCGGATACGGAATCTGACGTGGCCGTGTTGGAAGTCGGGATTTCTGACGTCGTCACGGCAATCCTGGGGAATAGCGACACCGTTGACATCGGTGACTTCGTTTTGGCGTTTGGAAGCCCTTTTGGTCTGAGCCATTCGGTGACCTTTGGGATTATCAGCGGTAAGGGGCGAAGAGATCTCGACCTTGGGGACTCGGGCGTGAAATTTCAAGACTTTTTGCAGACTGATGCCGCTATTAACCCGGGGAACAGTGGCGGGCCACTGGTCAATTTGAAGGGCGAAGTGATCGGCATTAACACGGCCATTGCCAGTAGTTCGGGCGGAAATGAGGGCGTTGGTTTTGCCATTCCCATCAACACATTCCTTTTCACGGCAAGGCAGTTGGTGGAGAAAGGGGCTGTAACGCGGGCGTTTCTTGGGGTGACGCTCGATGCGCGTTTTACTATCGAAGCAGCCCAGGCAGCGGGACTTCAGCAACGGATTGGTGCCCGCGTTGTGACGGTGATCCCCGATTCGCCTGCCGCGCAGGCCGGCATTCAAGCGGGCGATATCATCCTCCGCTACGATACGACGCTCGTAGAGAGTGACGGTCACCTTATCAACTTGGTTAACACCTCTGACGTGGGCAAAGAGGTAACGCTGGAGATCGTGCGGGCGGGGCAGGTCCAAAAGGTCAAGGTTGTCCTCACCCCAAAGCCGGCCACCCCCGCCAACTGATCGCTTAACGGTCAGCTATGACAGATGCATTGCCCAATTCCGGGCCGGATTACTGTGTTGCCGCTCTTGCCAGTCGCTGTTCCAAAAGTTCAAACGTCTTATCGCGGTCTATGGAAAAAATTCGGACCATTCGACCGTGGGTGTTCTTGTGATCGTATAACATGTCCCATTGGACGCTTGGCGCATTTACGACTTCGAACTGCACAAGGGAGGGATCGATCAGGGCTGCAATGTCACCCAAGTCGAAAAGACCCTTGTTGGGCGACTGCCAAGCAGGTGAACGAAAACGGATTTCGTGCAGGTACGCGCCCAAGGCGCCGTGCGGTCGAATACGTTTTTCTGATTCTTCCATGGGACACGTGAGATATGTGCCCGTGTCGAAAAGAATGAACGGCAGATCGGACGAAAAGAGAATCCGCACGGCTTTAAGGTCGTTATAGGCGTTGAAATTCCAGGCCTTGGTCGGCCACTCGGTCCGTCCATGCCAGAAGGCGATGACACGATCTTTGATGCGTGGCTCCTTGAGCCAAGCCGCGGCGATGTCGGTGCAGGGACCTAACGAGATGACCCAGAGCGGATCTGGGTCGTCTGCCATCGCCCGTTCGATAATGAAATCGACGCCTTCTGAGGGTGGTGGAACCTGGCTGTAAGTGAATGGATGGGAGCCCTTCTTGACGGGAATTTGACCTTTCAGCCCGGCCTTTTCCAACATGGTCAGGATCTCTTGGTAGGAGCGTTCAATACCCTGCGGACCTCCCTTGTCGCCAAAATGAGCCGCCACAATGCCTTCGATCTTGAACCGATCGTTTGACACCAGTGCCAGGGCTAGGGCGTGTTGGTCGTCCACCTCGGTGGCGGCATCCGTATCAATGATCACCCGCAGGCGGGTCTCCGTCGGCGGCCACGGTGGCACAACGCGCGCGTTTGACGATTCACTTGCCCTTAGGTAGAGGGCCAGGCCGGCTTGGTTGCAGACGACAAGGCATACCAGGATCCAACCACGAAAGGAACTCCAAACCATGAAGTCGCTCCTTGAGGGATTCCTCGTGTCGATTGTTGGGAAGTCAAAATTCTTCGTTTTGAAAACGCCCACCGCGCCTATCGAGGGTTTCGATTAACACCCTCGGTGGATTTAAGTCCTATTCTGTTTGGCGAAGCCCCAAAGACCATTCTCGACCGGGAACAACCCATGCCGCTGGTCAATCCATTCACCGACCGACCGGCTTGACCCGAGTTTGCTTTTGAGGCACCAGCTTCGGGCAGGGTGGATCATCGATGGCCACGTGACACTTGCGGAGTGAGCACGCGAGGGCAGCCTTGAAGTCGCCTTCGGCCTGATTTAGGGCGGCCTTGAGCAAGGCAACGGCCTTGGGACCGGCAACACGCTGCAAGGCCATGCGGACGTCTTCTTGCAGTTCCGGATCCTTCAGTAATGAGGAGGCGATCGATTCGTCGATCTCTTCGTCCGCAATGATCTCCGAGAGCATCCAGACCACGTCGCGCCGAAGCTGCACGGGGAGCCGGGTATCGACAACCAATTCGCCGAGTGCCTCTACGACACCCTGTCGTTCCGTTTCCCGACCGGGGGCCCCGGCATAGCGGACAATCTGCCACATGGCACGGTTGGCGGCACGGCTGATTTCCAGGTCCGCCTTTGCCGCGAGATCGGCCAGGCTCGGCAAAGCATCACCACCCAATGGCCCGGCCTTGAGCCATGCATCCCGGCGAACCAAGGGATCATCCGACTTCAGCAATTCAAGGAGTTTTTCCAGGGTTAAGGGTTCCATAGCTGTATCCTTTATATGCGCAAACGTGTCTGATTTCGAAAATGACCTCGCACTCAATGGCCAAGAGTCAAAAAGCCTCCGTCACATTACAAGTGATAAGGATGCCGCTGTGGCCGAACCATGAGCCGGCGGGCCTGTTCATCGCCGATAATCTCCTGTTTGACCGGGTCCCAGTGGAGTTTTCGCCCCAGCATGTAAGAGAGGTTTCCGAGGATACACAAAAAGGCCACGCCAACCCCGGCCTCGACATCCATGATGGTCTTCTTGCCGGTCTTGATACCCTCAAACCAGTCTTCGAAGTGACCAGGGCTTTTATACACGTCCTTGGCCCCGGGCGGTGGGACCCATTCGCGGACCTTCTTTTCCACCCAGGTTCCGCCGTCGCCGCCCCAATGGACCATTGTCCCGCGTTCCCCGCGATACACGGCCCCGTAACCGGGACGGACAATTTTACCGCCTGGCTCTTGACCCGTCCGTTCTTCCGGCGGTACAGGTTCGCCCGGCTGATTCCACGTAAGAATCCAATCGGGATTCTTAAACGTGTAGGTCACGTTCATTTCCACACACGAATCCCAAAGACCTTCTTCAGGTGGCGTGCCGGTAGCCTCCACTTCCACAGGTCCTGTTCCGTCAGCGCCCATCCACCACATGGCACAACTCATAACATGGGCACCGCGGTCCCGGATTTGTCCCCCGCCTGACTCCAAAAGCCACCGAAACACGCCGTGCAAATACCGCTTGTTGAAGGGTCGCCAACGCAGGGGACCAAGCCAGAGGTCCCAGTCAAGTTCCGGGGGTGGGTCACTATCCGGAGTGTGGCTTGTATCAACTGGGCTGGGATAGTGCCAGCAGTCAACACGATATACGCGACCAATGACGCCGTTCACCAGATACCGATGGGCGAGATAGGCCTCCGGTTGAGACCGCCCCTGGGAGCCAATCTGGCTGGCGATCTTGGCTTTGCGAGCCGCCGCCACCATGGCCTTGCCCTCTTCAATCGTGCAGCAGGCTGGCTTTTCGCAGTAGATATGCTTACCACATTCAGCCGCGTGGACGAATTGGACCGCGTGCCAGTGATCCGGTGTTGCAATCACCACCGCATCGACATCTTTTCGTTCCAAAATGTAACGGTAATCGCGATAGACGTCCGCCTGCGGACCAACAAGGCGAGAAGCCTCCTCGAGACGTTTCTCGTCAATGTCACAAACGGCCACGTGGTCGCACAGCCCTGCCGCACGCAGACCCGCCATCTCTCGGTAGAGACCTTTTCCCCGCCCACCCATGCCAATATGGGCAACCGTGATCCTTTCGTTGGCGCCGGGCTGCCCTTCCCACGCCATCGCACGACGGGGGATGATCTCCGGCACTCCGACTCCTGAGGCCGTTGCCGCCAAGACACTCGTTTGCAAAAACCGACGTCGGCCCAGTCGCTGGCTACGCGGGCCGTCAACATTTCGTTGACCCATTACGATTCCTCCACGAAGTGATGCCATTACTGCGTTCAATACCGGACCGGTAACTCCCCCAGGCCGGCCGATACGCCGTCACCAACCGTTTGTGTCATAGCCAGAATAACCCGCAGCGCACGAGGATACAAGCTTTTCACAGATTCTGAGGATTTCCCCCGCGGAATTGCCTCAGCCCGCGACCACCGGCGGAACGCGCGGAAATCCGCGGATCAGCCTGGCGTCGCCCCGCGGCTAAACGGGTAGCCTCACACCAAAAAATGGCAATCTGGACAATAAAAGAGCAAATTAAAAAATGCCACAATAGACGTAAATGCATACTGTGTGTCCAAGGAAGAAACTTCTTCGAGCGAGAATCGTTTGGCGTGGTGTTTGCTACAAGATGACGGCCGAAGTTCCCGCCTGTTTTTCAACCCTCCGCAACGACCCAATCAACGCGAGGAGTGATTACAATGATTTGTATCCGGAGGCTTCGCAAGAGCAAACAGCCGTCTTCCCGTCGGCACCGAATCAAAGCGAAGTTCGCTAGGAGAGTCTTTTCGATGGATACAGCCCCGCGTCTGGAATGGTTAAATCACGGCGCTCCGCGGGCCGAATGGTCCGACGAGGACCTCGTTCGCGAGTACCAGCAGACGGGGGAACCCCGCGCATTTGAAGAGCTTGTCCGCCGTTATGAACGGGAATTGTACAACTATCTGTGTCAATATTTAGGCGATGCGGAAATGGCTGAAGACGCCTTCCAGGCCACCTTCCTTCAGGTCCACCGGAAGTGCTCTCAGTTTGATTCGGGACGGCGTTTTCGCCCCTGGTTGTATGCCGTGGCTACGAACCAGGCCATCGACGCCCAACGTCGGAACCGGCGACATCGCCTGGTCAGTCTCGATCAGCAATCACGGATGTACACAGAAAGCCACGATCTGGGGTGTTTGATTGACCTTGTCGAGGGGCAGGAGATGGATCCCGAGGAACATGTTGAACTCAACGAGCGTAAAGAAGATGTCCGCCAAGCGGTGGACCAGTTACCGGAAAGCCTTCGGCAGGTCCTTCTTTTGGTGTACTACCAAGGAATGAAGTACCGCGAGGCCGCCGAGGTTTTGAATATCCCTGTGGGAACCGTCAAGAGCCGTTTGCACACGGCAATACGCCGACTGGAATATCACTTGAAGCTTCCGCGGTCACCGAGCCATGCCTGATTGCTCACCAGCCCAACTCATTGGGTACCTCTTGAACGCTCTGGATGAAGAAGAGCGGGAGGAAATTGAGCAAGAACTGGTGCGATGCCCGGAGCTACGCAAAAAACTTCAGCGATTGAAGCGGCGATTGGCTGTCCTCGAGCTTGGGCGAAGGGAGATTGCCCCCCCGCCGGGATTAGCTGACCGAACTTGCCAGTTTGTTTTTCAAAGCTGTGGGTGTTTAGCCATACGACATACAACGAAGGCGACAAGCCCCGCCTTGCCGGCCAGTAGGGATGTTGCGGGCTTCCGGCTTAGCCCTCTCAGCGACTATCTCGGGGGTCATGGGGCTAATTGGTCGTTCGCCGACCTTGTGGTGAGCGCCTTGGTTGTCCTAATCGTGGTGAGCCTCCTTTTCCCAGCCTTGGCAGAAGTTCGTTTCCGCTCGAGGGTCCTCGCATGTCGTGAGAACTATCGGGAACTGTATCAAGCCGTTCATCAGTATCAAAATGTTAATGCCTTGGCAGGAGCTGCTGGTATCGCCCAGGCAAACTTCGCTGTGGCAAAACAGTTCCTGACACCGCCCTTGTCTTGGTCCGCTATCCGACGCTGTCCGGGAATGGTGGTCGAATCCAGCGTTAACGATGGCAGCCGTTCCGTAAAAGTGAGCGAGTCTTGGGTGGAATCGGAGACCGCTTTCGATAGAGAGTTTGGCGGCGTACTGCTCGGCTACTCGCCGGTGATCCATACGGCTTCTCTTGGTTCGGCGATCCCTTATGAGCAAGTGTCTTTAGCGGCCATACCGTTATGGCGGGACAGTCCTCATCCCCGTGACTGCCAGGGTTGGAGTTGGAATCACGAAGGTCGTGGAGAAAACTGGCTCTTTGCAGATGGCCACGTGGCGTTTTTGCCGCGACATCGAACCAACGAGCGGCCCACGGTATTGCAGGCGGTCATCTCCTCGGTCAGCTTTACGAACTCTCCCTAGCCAATTGCCGAAATTATTCTGCACCGCGAGAGGGTTCCCCTTAAAGCCTTTCCCAAGAAGTCCCCCTCTCCCTCCGGGAGAGGGTTGGGGTGAGGGCAAGCGGACGTCGGAATCGACGGAGAAAACCGGCAGCGATTCCAGCCACCCTCAACCCCGACCCCTCTCCCGCCAAACGGGCGAGGGGAGATTATGGGATAGGCTCTTAGCTGGGTCATATCCGACAGAAATCGGGCGCTGTTGTCCCGACGATGACTGAATCATTTTGAAGCACTGGCATCTGCCCCGAAGCGATCCCCCACCTGTAAGTGATAACCGCGAATGAACTCGTCGGCCGACATCATGCGACGGCCCGCAGGTTGAAGCTGGGTAATGACCACACCGCCTTCGCCGGCAGCCACGACGATGCCCGATTTTCCGGCGCTAACCACAGTCCCCGGCACCACGCCGGGTGGTACATCATGGGTGACCGACACGGGACCCAAGATCAGTTGTAGGGGAGGCTTTCCGGGCCGATGCCAGTATGTGTACGTTTTCGGCCAGGGTTCAAAGGCCCGGACTTGATTCCGGATGGCCTCGGCAGGTCGGGTCCAATCCACCAAGCCATCGCTTTTTTTCAGACGCGGGGCCTTCGAAGCCAACTTTGGATCCTGGGGCAGGGCCTCGAGAAGACCGGCTTCGAGGTTGTCCAAGGCGCGACGGACAAACCAGGCGCCAATCTTGGCGAGCTTGGCTTCGACTTCGGGTGCGGTTTCGTCTGGTCCAATTTCGACCTCACCCTGGGCAATGATCGGCCCGGCATCGACTTGTGGAGTCATGTGAATGACACTGACGCCGGTGGTCTTTTCTCCGTGGTAAATCGCCCAATTGATGGGAGCAGCGCCGCGGTATTTTGGTAACAACGAAGCGTGCAAATTGATCCCGCCAAGTCGGGCAGTCGCTAGTGTCTCCGGGGCCAATATTTGCCCATAATCACAGACGATAAGGAGGTCAGCGTCGAGGCCCTCCAGGTATTGGCGGGCTTCGGGGGCGTTAATGTCCTCCGGGTCATAAATGGGCGTACCATGGGCCGCGGCAATTGCCCGGAGGGGACTCGGCGGGACGGGCCGGCCATGACGTACGAGGGGCGCAGTGACCAAACACACCACAGAATGGTGGGTATTGTAAAGCTCTTCGAATGTGGGAACCCCGAAGGGACCCGTTCCGACCATCACCAGCCGCATGCCGGCGCCCCGCGCGACGAATCAACGAGTCTTAATAGGCGTCGTACCAACACGAGTCAGCACTTAAGGATCACACAAAAAACACCATTGTCGTGGGGAAGACCACCATTTGTCCACTGGCACTCCCCATTGTGGGCTGATGCCTTGCCTATTTCGCCTGAG
>JAKPII010000398.1 GCA_029549885.1 Planctomycetota bacterium | reverse complement strand
AGGAAAGCCGCCGAGACCGTGGGACAATCGGCTCAGGCACTATCCGAGCTGTCCAAGACCCAAACGAAGCCAAGTGGCCAGGAGGGCCAGAGGGAATTTTCCAATCAGGCACATCCGGATCATCCCCCAGAGGCAGGCAAGGATGATCAAAACACGACAGCCTCGTCTGGAGAGAATCGCCCACAGGTCGAGAAGCCGCCCAAAGCAGAGGGATCGCACGAGGATCATGCGGTTCGCATGGCTACTCGCCGGGCAGAACAGGCTATCGACGAGGCCATTTCTGCCGTTGAAATGGCGATAGCCGACGCAGAACGGGCACGCTTGGCCGCGGAACTAGTTGATGCGGTGCAATCCATGGTCGGCAGCGAGGGACAGAACCCCGATCGAGCAAATCTTGCCCGGCAACGGGCAGCAGAATTGGAACAATTGACTCAGCAACAGCTCGACCAAGTTCGATCGACCAAGAAGGCTGTTGAGGAGGAGCTACCTTTGGCCCGTGATCCGGCAAGTCAGGCCCTTCAACAACTGGAAAAGGTTGCATCACAGGCCATCGAAGCCGCGGCCCTGCAACAAGAGGCCATGGGACGTGAGGACCTCGCTAAACAAATCCGTTCGGCCGGTGACATGAAAAAGGCCATTGCTTTGGCCAAGGAGGCCGCAGAACATTCAGACGAATCCAACTCATCACCTGCGAAGAACCAAAGTATTCCCCTTCAAGACAAGGTGACTGAGGCCGCGACGGAAGCCCTCGCGGAGTTGGCTCGATTGCCCAGTCTCCCCGAGGATGTGAATCCCCGCGGGCGTGATGCGGCCAGGGCAGCACTTGACTCGGCCAAGAGCGCGTCCCAGGAAGCGGCAAAACGTCTCGCAACACCGCCGAATGGGGAGAATGACGGGGCGGCAGACTTGCAAAGAAAGGCAGCGTCAAATCTGGCAACAGCCGCCGAACAAATCCATGGTTTGATGGAGTCGTTGGCTTCCCACGTGGCCGACAAATTTGGGCAACATGCGCAAAAGGCAGAGAATCTGTCCGAAATGGCGGTGCCCGTTCATCCCGAGGCGACCTCCAATCTCCACATGGCGGAAAACGCCGCTCATCAGGGCAGCACTGAAGCGGGACAACGTCTCGGTGCAGTGACTCAAGGACATCAGGGGGTCGAACACGGTTTGACCACTGCGGTGGAAGCCCTGGCCGAACGAGAGAACCAACTGTCACGTGCCCTCTCCGCCGCCCAAAATATCCCAGAATTGCTAAACGCGTTGGAGCGTCAGCCCAACTCTGTGGCATCCCAGCCATCAACACCAGGTCAAAACGACAACCCAATGGACCCCGCGGAAAAGGCGATGGCAGCGATCTTGGCGGCTGCTCAACAGGCAGCTACACCCCAGGCAGGGCATCCTAGCACATCACACACCGCCGAGGATTCGCCCTCCACGCCGGCAAGCCAGGCAGCGACGCAGCCGTCGAATAGCCCATCCGCTGACAGTCAGGGCGGTTTCGCCAAAGGTGCAACATTGGAGTCCCAAAACGTTGCCAGCACGGCCCGCCCTCTTCAGCAACAAACAAGTCAACCCAATGCCGATAGCAGGGGGGCATACCAGCAGGGGCAAGGGGTCAGTACCCAGCCCGGCGAAGCAAACCTGCTTCCCTGGCTGCTTCAACTGCCGCCTCAAATGCGAGAAGCCATTCGTAGTGGGATGAGCCTCCCACCCCCGAAGGGATATGAGGATCGTTTGCGTCGGTATTTTCAGAACTTGGAGTGAAGACATGCAAGAGCAGGTGTCCCAAAGCGATTTGGAAGCTGTCGAAAAGTGTCATCAGGCATATCTGCGGATTCGGCAAGAGCTGGCCAAGGTCATCGTTGGCCAGGAGCGAGTCATCGAGGAGGTTCTGATCGCCATCCTCGCTCGAGGACACGCCCTTCTGGAGGGCGTCCCCGGTCTGGCAAAGACGCTTCTTGTAAGTTCGTTGGCCCAAGCCACGCATTTGACGTTCAGGCGGATACAATTCACCCCGGATCTTATGCCCAGCGACGTGACGGGTACCGACATCATTCAGGAGGACCCGAAGACCGGAGAACGGGGTTACAAATTTTTGCCGGGACCGATTTTTGCTAACATGATTCTGGCCGACGAGATCAACCGAACACCACCCAAGACGCAGGCCGCGATGTTGGAAGCCATGCAAGAGCGGCAGGTGACCGCAGGTGGCCGCGTGTACCGTCTTCCCGACCCGTTCTTTGTACTCGCCACACAGAACCCCCTCGAGCAAGAGGGGACCTATCCCCTTCCGGAGGCACAGCTCGACCGTTTTCTGCTTTACATTAAGGTGGATTATCCGTCCGCTGCCGAAGAATGGGAAATCGCCCGCCGTGTTACGGGAGGACAACAGGGAACAATTGAGCCATTGATGACCGGTGAGGAGCTGATTCAGTATCAGAAACTTGTGACCCGCATTCCGATTTCCGACCAAGTACTGGGTTATGCCTGGGCCTTGGTTCGTGCCTCTCGTCCCGGATCGATGGAAAGCCCCGATTTCGTGACCCGCTGGGTGGCTTGGGGGGCGGGTCCACGTGGTCTGTTGACCCTTGTGACTTGTGCCAAGGCCCGCGCCGTCTTGCACGGCCGATGTCATGCCACCATCGGCGATGTCCAAGCCCTCCTCAAGCCCGCTTTGCGTCACCGTATCGCCGGCAACTATGCCGCTCAGGCAAATAACCTCACCAGTGATCGCCTGATCGAAATGCTGATCGAGGCGGTCCCCCCTGACCAAAAGTATGAAAGACCACAGTGTTTGACGTGATGACCCACAAGTTACCGTTGATTCATGGCGCATGCCTCTTCCCAAGTAACGTGAGTTAAACGAGGTCAATACGAATTTGACATGGCAAGCTCGATCCTTTCCCGCTACCTCGATCCCGAAGTGCTAGCCCGCATCGCCCGTCAAAGGTTTGAACCGCACGGTCTGATCCTCGGAAACCTTGCTGGTTCGCATCGCTCCGCGCTTTCCGGGTTCGCCGTCGAGTTTGTAGGGCATCGGGAATACGTCTTGGGTGATGATCCCAAGTACATCGATTGGCGGGTCTATTTCAACCGTGGCCGCTACGTCGTCAAACAATACGCCATGGAAACGAATTTAGTCTGTCATTTCATTCTCGACAGCAGTGCTTCCATGCGCTATGGCGAAGGCGAGCAGCAAAAACTTCAATATGCGGCCCGCGCTGTGGTCACACTGGGGTATGCGATCCTCCGCCAGGGTGACAAAGTATCACTCTCGACCTTCGACGATGAGATTCGGGGGTTCGTCCCGCCTAGCCATTCGCTTGCCCAGGTTGTGAGGATGACAGAACATCTGGACATGACCGAAGCCACTCGAAAGACCAGAATGGCCGAGTGCCTCTACGAACTGGCAGGACGATTTCACCGGCGCGAGATCCTGATCGTCCTTAGCGATTTCTTCACGGACCTTGGTGAATTGGAAAAAGCCGTTCAGCAAATCCGTGCGCATCGCCATGAGGTAATCTTTCTCCAAATCCTCCACCACGACGAAATCGCCTTCGAGTTCAACGGACCCACAAAGTTTGTCGGGCTAGAACAGCCAGATGAGCTTATCACTCGACCCGAGGAGCTGCGAAGGCACTACCTCCGGGCATTTGAGCAGTTCCAAGGACGCCTTGTCGATCTCTGCCAGCGAAACCGTGTCGAACACGTTCTCGTCGATACCAGCAGGAATCTCGCTGATGTCCTGGCCGATTATCTGCACTTTCGTAACCGAATTAGACGTCTTCGTTGATTGGGGGAGTGATTTCCCCAACGTGACACGACGCTCCATCGCCGTGAACCGTGGCACACAGTCTTCGATAAAACATGCCGAGTTGGCCTTCATCCTTGAAAAATATGGTTGCCCCCGTTTTGCATCAGGCGTCCCGAATAAGTTCCCAACTCGCCGAGTTTTCGGAAAACTCACTCCGGATTCTTCCGAGCCAATTCATCAATTCCGTAACGGCGGATCTTCCGTTCGAGGGTTGACCGTTCAATGCCGAGAATGTGGGCGGAACGGCTCTTGTTCCAATTTGTATGCCGCAAGGTCGCCAGGATGTGTGCCCGCTCTAACTCCTCAAGCGAACAGGGACGGTAGCCGCGGTCTTGAAGCAAGGCCTCCGCGGTATCTCCCGTTGTGGGCAAGGTCGAAAGCAGCAGATCATCGACGTCAATATATTCACCCTTGCACAGGACCACGGCCCGCTCGACGACGTTTTTCAACTCCCTGACATTTCCAGGCCAACGATAAGAGGTCAGCCGTTCCATGGCCTGCTTGGTAAAGCCTTTGATCTTCCGCCCGGTCTCCTCGCGGAACTTGGCCAAGAAATAGTACGCCAGCTCAGGAATGTCTTCGATCCGTTTTCGCAAAGGTGGGACAACGATTTCCAACACGCGAAGCCGAAAGAACAAATCTCGCCGAAACCGCCCCTGAGCAACCTCTTGCTCTAAATCCCGATTCGTAGCTGCAATCACCCGAACATCTACCTTGATCGGCTGGCTACCGCCGACCCGCTCGAAGGCGTGCCCCTCGAGAACGCGGAGTAACTTGGCCTGAATTCCGGGACTCATTTCCCCGATTTCATCGAGCATCAGCGTCCCCTGGTGAGCCAGCTCAAACTTCCCGATCTTTCTTTCAAAAGCCCCAGTGAAGGCACCCTTCTCATGTCCAAATAGTTCACTGGCAAGAAGTTCCTCAGAAAGCGCCGCGCAATTGATACACACAAAGGGACCGGCGCGACGCGAGCTTGAGAAATGGACCGCCCGGGCCACCAGTTCTTTACCCACACCACTTTCCCCGCGGATCAGCACGGTGGCCTTGGTGGCGGCCGCTCGTGCGATTTCCTCATTGATCTTTCGGATGGCCTCACTTCGCCCAACAAGTTCGCTTTGAACGCCCAGCCGCTCCCGTAACTGAACGTTCTCCGTCTTGACCTGAGTGAGGTTCTCGGCCAGCTCTTCCTGCCGATTCAAATTCGTTAAGGCAACAGCCAACGTGTCGGCCACGGCTAATGTGAACTCCAGGTCTTCCGGAGTGGGCCCCCGATTGGGGTCCGTCGAATAAAGGTGGATTACCCCGACAGCCCGTTTACCCTGCCGAATCGGGGCACATATGACACTCGTGGCATGGATTTCGCCGCGGCTATCTCGACTTCCGATAGCACTATCGTCAAGGACATTTCTGGCCAAAACGGCCTCGCCCTCACGAAGGACCGTGCTTGCCAAGAAATTCGAAACGCGGTGATAGGGCCATCGCGAGGTCGTCTTCGATGCCACCACGCGAAGATCACTTCCCGTCGCCACCCCTGAGAAATCCCGCGGCACCAAGAGAACGGCACCGCCATCGACAGCCGTCATCTCGAATAAGCCTTCCAGAGCCAGCTCGGCCATCCGCACGGCTGTGGTCGCCTTTCCCAATTCGAATGCCAGCCGACACAGCTTCGCAGCCGCCTTGCCTGCCTCGGCTAGAACGGCGTCTTCACGTTCTTCGGATTCGAGAAGCCGGGCACGATTTCGGCGATGCGTGATCGTGGTGGGCTCATATTCACCGAGGACCTCTACGTCGCTATCTGACACATTCGCAGACTGCCCTCCGGCCTCCTGCACCACCGGTTCACGCCCGGGAACGGTGCCAGTCTCCGGAAAGGCATCGCTCAATCGCCGAACGAAGACCAATTGGGATCGGCCAATCCTGATGATATCCCCCGATTCGAGGGGATGATCACCTTTAATCAGCTTGTTTCCAACGATGGTACCGTTACGGCTTTCCAGGTCCCGAATGACCCACCGCCCCTCGGAAACGAAGACCTCCGCGTGGCTACGGCTGCATCGCTCGTCTTTGATAATGATTTGATTGGTGGGTGCGCGACCAATGGTAATCACCTGTCCGGGGACCAACCGAAAGACGTCGGTCCAATTCGCGCCTTCCCGAATGACAAGATATGCAACCTCTGACAACGTCGTTCCCCCTCAGGCAGTCGTTTCCCGCAAAGAGCCAAACAACCCCTTCCCTTGCCCTAGGCTGGCCATTACCATCCCACCATCTATTTTACCCACTCAGGCCCTGGCCGAAAGAGTTGTGGACGCTCTGTCGAGCTATAGCGGACACAACGGCGAGCGTCTTACGAATTTCACCAAAGGGCAACCACGATGGTTGCGCCTGGCGATCGAACTGCCTGGTGAGGGCCATCACGCGCCCCATTGTAAGATTGGGGTGTTGATGCGTCATGCATCTTCCAATCACCGAGCGGCGAACAGCCCGACCCACAGCGGCTCATACTACGGCTGACACGACGGTGCGACTCTTCTCGAATCCAGGCCGGAACTTGATGGCCTGGCGAAACGACTAAATATGGCCGATGATTCGTCGTGCCCGCGTTGTAAGAAATCCGCTCAGTAGGTTCCGCAACTTGGAATCCGGCACCTGGACACCCGAACTACAGAAATGGGACGGTTTGGGAAAAACTGAGGATTTAGGTTGAAAAGTGCGTGTCTCTGAATTAGCCTAAAATGGGATTGTGATATTCAAACGCCGAGAAACCCTGGCAGGGTTTTCGGCAGGATTCGGTTGTTTGGCTCCGACCTATCTTCGCGGAGAAACACGGCTTTCCGATTGGGAGACACTTATGGTCAGTTCATGGGGTCGGTTCGGCTGGATGAAATCTCTCGCGGCAGTGGCGGCCTTCGCGGTGCTAATTGTGGGTGCAAGCCACGGAATCGCCCAGACGACAGGGGTATATGCAAACCGCGCCGTTGGTGGGGTTATGATCGACCCATCCGGGTTCATCCAAAAAGCACCCAGCGGTAGCTTAGCCGAAATCCGTCAGCTTTGGCAGTCATATCACAAGGAATTGACAGGAAAGCTCGCTCAGCCCGTTGAAAGCCGCGCCATCTCACTTCGTGGTCTAGAAAGCCAGCTCGCCGCGGCGATTCAGGCTGGTCAGCCGGTACCCGATGAAGTGGCGTGCCTTGGTGGTCTCACGCGAATTGAATACGTTTTGGTTTATCCCGATAAGAACGACATCGTGCTCGTGGGGCCCGCTGAGCCGTGGAAACTCCATGCGACCGGTTATCCGGTGGGCATTAAGTCAGGAAAGCCTGTCATTCTTCTGGATGACCTGATTGTGGCGATGCGGTCGGCGTTTGGCCCTCAAAGGAGCGTCATTAGTTGCTCGATCGATCCCACGGCGGAGGGGATCCGAAAGGCACGGTCATTCGCCCGATCGCGGCAGGGTGGGGTCGATCCCGCTCGTTTTTCTGCCGCTTTGGAACAGCTTTTGGGTAATCAGGTGGTGACTGTGACGGGAGTCCCCGAGAATACCCACTTTGCCCGTGTCCTTGTGGCCGCTGACTTCCGCATGAAGCAGATTTCCATAGGGCTCGAGCCCGCCCCGATTGCGGGCTTACCGAGCTTTCCTACACTTGTTAGCAGTTCAGGGCGTGTCCCCGAAAACACGATGCCTCGCTGGTGGTTGGCTCCAGACTACGAACCGCTCCTGCGAGACGAAACCGGTTTAACTTGGAAGTTCCAAAAGGCGAGTGTCAAGACGATGGTCGAGGCTGATCTGCGAGGGGCGACGGGTGAAAGGGAAAAGATCGTCGAGGCAGCTCCGGTCTATCGAAAATGGGCCGAGCTAATGACGGCCCGGTATGAGGAACTGTCAAAGGCCGATCCCGTATTCGGCCAGGTTCGGAACTGCATGGACTTGGCAACGGTGGCTGCCCTGATCGCCAGCGAAGGCCTCCTCGAAAAGGCAGACCTGGCTTTGCCGACAATCCTAGGGAACGATGGGGTCAAACCGGCAGAATTGGCCCCTCCAAAGTATGTCCCGGCAAAATCTGTCTTCGGTCGTGTTGGCCGCAATTGGATATTCGTCACCGGCGGTGTGGAGATCAATGCCTGGGAGTTGGCCTCTCGGCAGTCTGTCTCGGCGGAGTTGGCAACCTGGCGGCAGCAGCTTCCGACCCCATCGACCGAGACCTGGTGGTACGACGCCAAGTAATCAGCGACGGGCTCCGGTCCGATCAGTGGGTCTTCTGACAGACTTGAAATCCCAGCTACAGGGCGCCGAAACTGGCGTCCTGTTCTTTTTCTTGAGCAGAAATCCACGGGGAAATAGGCCAATTACGCCTCGGTGGGTTTTTCACACACGGCGATCCATCCGTTAGCTCGTAGCCACCCCAAAAACCAGGGGTGAGCCAGCGGTTCGCGACGGCCCACAGCCAGCGGGATAAGCTTCCGCACATACAGACCGGCAGAACGGAGGTCACGCACAAACTCGCGCCGCGTAAAGGCGTGGACAAACACATTTGGTATGCCGTGATATTCAAAAAACCGATCGCCGAATTCGCCTTTTCCCAGGATGCGGGTTTGGAACCAATGCGGAATAAGCCAACTCCGTCCCCCGGCGGTCAAGGCCTGAAACCACACGTTGTGTACGTGCACGATAAAAACACCACCAGGCTTGAGAATTCGCCTGACATGAGCCAAGACACGGCGGCGATTTGATCGCCCGTGAATCATTCCGATCGTGCTAAACAGACACAGGCAGTAATCGGCAATACCGTCTTGAAGGCAATCCAGCTCAACAATGTTGGCATGAATTGCCCAAACACTCACACCATTCTGCTTGGCCTTTTCCGTGAAGGCTTGCAACATCGGACGCGACAAATCGACACCAACCCCACGAAAACCCCGCTTAAGGAGCGGGATCAACGCCCGGCCGGTTCCACAGCCCAAATCTACCACAAGCCCCGGGAGTTTACAGTATCTGGCTATGACTTGCTGATCGAAAACCACCAGGTCGGTAGAGGCAATCGACTCGTCATACTCCGCCGCGATGTCTTCGGAATGGGCGTATTCCCAGACACCTCTTGGAACACCGCTTGGAAGAAGCCAGGTTGGCCGATAAGCCGCCAGTAATCGCACGTCACGCTCCCGGTGGTTGTCATTAGTAACATTGTCCAATATAATAAGCCTTTTAACTCTGCGGAAGACGAACACAATACGCGTTCTGTGGTTGCTTTAAGGGAAAGGAGAAAGCCGTGGCTATTCGAGTTGGAATCAATGGTTTCGGGCGGATTGGCCGGCTCGTAGTTCGCCGGATGATGCAGAAGGCGGGCCAATTTCAAATCGTCGGCGTGAATGACATTACCGACGTCAAGACGCTCGCAATGCTCTTCAAGTATGACAGTGTGCATCGGACCTATCCGGGAACCGTTAGCTTCGATGAAAAGAATCTCATCATCGATGGCCAAAAGATCCCCGTCATGGCAGAAAAGGATCCGACCAAGCTGCCTTGGAAGGATCTCGGTGCGGATATTGTCGTCGAGAGCACGGGCGTCTTCACAAGCCGCGGCGGAGATGGCAAGCCCGGTTACGCTTCTCACCTTGAAGCCGGCGCCAAAAAGGTCGTTTTGAGTGCTCCAGCTAAGGACAATCCCGATCTCACGTGCGTTTTGGGGGTCAATGATGACCAACTGAAACCCGAGCATAAGTGCGTTTCAAACGCCAGTTGCACGACAAACTGCCTCGCACCTGTCGCCAAGGTGTTGCACGAGAAGTTCGGTATCGTGCGGGGCCTGATGACGACCGTTCACGCGTACACGAACGATCAGCGCGTGTTGGATTTGCCTCACAAGGACCTTTATCGGGCCCGGGCCGCAGCAGCTAACATTATTCCGACCTCGACGGGTGCGGCAAAGGCCGTTGGATTGGTCATTCCGGAACTAAAAGGGAAATTGACCGGTATCGCCATGCGGGTGCCGGTGGTTACGGGAAGTGTTGTGGACCTCGTGGCCGAGTTAAAGCGTCCCGTGGAGGCTGCAGAAATCAATGCGGCGGTCAAGGAAGCTGCTGAAGGCAAACTGAAGGGGATCCTCCAATACACGGAAGACCCCATCGTCTCCAGTGACGTTATTGGCAATCCACACAGCTCGATCTTTGCCGCTCCCTGGACGCAGGTCATGGAAGGTTCGATGGTGAAAGTCGTGGCGTGGTACGACAACGAGTGGGGTTACAGTTGCCGAACGGTAGATCTGGTGGAGCGGCTTGCCAGGTTGCTCTGATGGTCACTGCGCCGGAAGTGGTTCGGAGCGACTCTTGAACCGATAGGTGGGCACAGTTCCGGCACAACAGCAAACTTTATGAGGCGACTACTTACAAGTAGTCGCCTCTTTCTTTTTCCAGCCCCTGTAATTAGTTCTTAACGGCCGCGTTTTTGCGCCGCGGTCAAATCTCACGTCCTGGAGAGCCCTTTTCTCGTGTACCCGTTAGCGTCTCACCGTGTCTTTGCCGTCTGTGCAGGGACTTGTGCGGTACCACCAAGAGTCGGCCATCGTTCACTGGCATGAAACAGCCGCAACTGGTTGGTAGCGACGAAGACATTTTCGTGCTGCAGCTTGACCGTAAAGCCCAGGTCCTTTCCCATTTGTTCCAAGTCCGCCTGGAGGAGCCGAATATCCCATTTTGTAGGGACCTCAAGTTGCCCAATCAGGACGAACTCGTTTCCGGAGCGATCACCGTACAAGTCTACGATATTGATGTCTTTGCTGGCGAGGTATTGACTAAACCGCCTGACAATGCCGGGCTGGTCCGTTCCGAAGGCCGTGATTACAAATCGGTCGTGTGCTGGTTTGGTCAAAGAAGGCAATGATGGCGATGCCGCGCGGGCCAGGACCTGAAGGTCCCAGTTCCCGCCTGCCTGTCGCACACGTTCTGCCAGTTCCGCCGGCGACATCCGTTGGGGCAGGCTGACAATCATAATGAGGGTAAAGTACCCGCCAAGCACGGTCTGACTGCACGCGTCGATATTGCCCCCCAATTCCTCGACGGCCGCGCTGACGGCGGCCACGATGCCGGGTCGGTCTTCCGACATGACGTCCAAGACATACACGTTGTCATATCGACTCATCATAGGCTCTTGTCCTCTCGAACAGAATCTGCTTCGCCCCGTTATCGGCGGCGGGAACGGTAGTCACGTTTACTCGTTAAATATGGAAGCCCTCTGATGGCAAGCATGGGCATAACATAATAATGGGCCCTGTTGTGGAGCCACATGAGCTTCTTACCCCTATTTTACACAAATTGGGACTATGCTACGTCAGACGATTGCGGCTGTCGAGTTGTTCGCGCCCGGAGGGATTCTAACTAAAATAACTGGAGCGGTTCCACCTTTTTGGCTATGGAGAGTGGATACGTGAACGAATCAGAAAACCTGTCACCAGCCCTGCGAGACAAACTGTCCTCCCTGGAAAAGGCCCTTTTGGCCGCCCGAACGGCCGACGAACACCGTGGGCAGGATATTGTCATTTTGGACATGCGGGAATTAACTACGTTTTTTGACTTTTTTGTGATAGCTACCGGGACGAGCCGCCGTCAGCTTCACGCCATGAGCGAACACATTGACGAGGCCCTCGCTCAGTGCGGTGCGCGGCGATTGGGAATCGAGGGGTTCGGTGAAAGCCGCTGGATCCTCCTGGATTACGGCGATGTCGTTGTTCACCTCTTTGATGAAGAGACACGGGAATTTTACGCCTTGGAAGACTTGTGGGCACACGCCGGGCGGATCCCCTTCACTCCCAGATCTTCGCTCCCAGACGCGGGGAACGGCGTTTGACCGGCCCTCAGGGTCCTTGCCATTCTCATCCCCTGCGTGTCACACTTGCTTTGTCTCTTAGGATCGTTCTTGGAGGATACAACCGAGATAAGGATTAGTCGATGAACGTATTGAGTGAATTACGGAAGCGTTTTTCGGCCATTCTTACGGACTACGTGGAATCCCCAGAGGAGTTCCTGAAACTGATTCACCCCAGTCAAGATGATCGCTTTGGCGATTACCAGGCCGACCTAGTCATGCCGCTAGCGAAGCGATTGGGCCGAAAGCCCCGGGAACTGGCGGAGGAACTGGTGAACCGTTTGGATGTCTCAGACATGGCCCATCCACCGGAAATTGCCGGGCCGGGCTTCATTAATTTTCGGCTTCGAGATGAGTATTTGGAGCAACTCCTCGAAAGACTTGTACAGGATCCCAGGCTGGGCGTTCCCCTGGCCGAGAAGCCAGAGACCATCATCATTGATTACTCGGCTCCTAACGTGGCCAAGCCCATGCACGTCGGTCATATTCGTTCCACGGTCATCGGGGACGCACTCTACCGAACACTTCGCTTTCTTGGGCATCGCGTCATCAGTGACAATCACATCGGAGATTGGGGCACACAGTTCGGAATGATCATTTACGGATACCGTCATTTCTTGAATGCCGAAGCCTATCAGCAAAACCCGGTGCAGGAACTGGCACGCCTCTATCGCCTCGTCCGCCAGTTGATCGATTATCACGAAAGTGTTCAAAAGCAGGCAGAAATCAAACGGCAGCTTGAGGAAAAAGAGGCTGCTCTCGCTGATCTCCGAAATCAGTTGCAGAACATGACGGAGGCAGAACGAAAGAAGATCACGAGGAAACTCCGGCAGCTCGAGTCGGAGGTTGCTCAGTTACAAGATGATCTGAGTGAGATTCGCACCAAGATTGAGGCCGTGGAGTGCGACGAGACCTTGCGCCGCGCGGCGATGGAACATACGGACATCGGGCAGAAGGTGCTTCAAGAGACGGCCAAGCTCCATGCGGGCGATCCCGAAAACCTCAAGTTATGGCGGGAATTCCTGCCACACAGCCTCGATGAAATGAATCGCATCTATAAGCGGCTCGGGATTCAGTTCGATTTCACGCTTGGCGAAAGTTTTTACCATGATCGGCTTGGGGCCCTGGTCGATCAGTTACTCAAACTTGGTATTGCCCAAGAAAGTGAGGGGGCTATCTGTATTTTCTTCCCCGATATTGAAGCCCCCATGATCATCCGCAAACAGGACGGGGCCTTCCTTTACGCAACGACCGACTTGGCCACGCTTTGCTATCGTATGGAAACATGGAAGCCGGATACCATCCTCTATGTTGTGGACTTCCGCCAAAGTCTCCATTTTCAGCAATTATTTGCCGTGGCAAGGAAACTAGGGTTCGACCAGGTGAAACTTGTGCACGTCAGTTTTGGCACCGTCTTAGGTGAGGATGGACGGCCGTTTCGCACGCGGGAGGGTGACACGGTTGGACTGGAGTCTCTCCTTGACGAGGCCGTCCGCCGTGCGGCCGAAATCGTTAACGCTAACGACGATGCCAAGTCCAATGGGCCGGAGCTTTCTCCCGAGGAACGACGCCGCGTCGCCGAAGTCGTGGGCATCGGAGCCATCAAGTACGCAGACCTTTCTCAAAATAGAACCAGCGACTACGTCTTCAGTTACGACAAGATGCTAGCCATGACAGGCAATACGGGAACCTACATGCAATACGCTTATGCCCGAATTCAAAATATCTTCGCCAAGGGGGGAGTGAGCGCAGAGGCTATACGACAGTTCGATGGCAAGATTCGTCTCAAGCATCCGGCCGAGAGGGCACTGGGACGGGAAATCCTCCGATTTCCGGAGGCTATCGAATTGGTCGTTGAGGATTACCGGCCCAACCAGTTGACGGCGTACCTCTTCGGCCTGGCCAACCGGTTTTCAACTTTCTATGAAAACTGCCCCGTTTTGCAGGCAGAAAACGCCGCGGAGCGTCAAAGCCGTCTCCAACTGTGCGATTTGACGGCGCGTGTCATCCGCCAAGGACTGGAACTACTAGGAATTGAGGTGGTCCCCAAGATGTGAACGCGGCCACAAGGTGTGGTGCGTCCCTTAGTTTCCAGCGTTTTCCAGTTATTCCTCGGGGGTGATCACTTTTCCGGGAGGTATTCGACGTCGTGGTTCCGGGAGGACAAACGTTGCTACCGTGGCGGTGACGTTAACCGCAATGGCACCGTACAACAGCGGCTCAAATCCCCACCACTCGCCAAATTGACCAAAGAGGGGAGACGCGAACAGTGGTACGGTCATGCCGAACTGAAGGAGGGCCGTGGCCACCGGGTGATCTTCTTCCGGAACGAGTTCCAGGGCATAGTTCGCCGCCACACGGGGGACCAGTGTGGAAAAAGCGAGAGCCATAAACGTCAACCACACCGAAGTTTCCGCAAACTGTGGCATGTGAAAGAGTGCCAATGACCAGCCTGGCGCCAACGTTGAACCAAAGATCAAGACGGCCAAGGTTAGACGGTTCCCATAACGGTCGGCCAAGCCACCGATAAGGACACTAAATAGCCCCACACTAGCACTTTGGGCAATCACCCAAAGGAATAATTGGCCCGATCCTATGTGAAGATGGTCCCGAGCAAAGGCCTGATAATGGGGCGTCAGTGTCAGGCTAATGCTAAAGACAGTCGTGACGAACCATAAGCCGCGCAAATTAGGGTGGCATCTGAGGGATGTCACCATTTTTTTCACCGGGTTGGACTGTGTCGAGGTTTCTTCGTCAACCGTTTTTTTTGCTTCACGCAAAAATAGGCACAAGATTCCGGAAATAGCAAACAACGTGGCCGCCGACAAAAAAACAAGGTCATAACGCGCTCCGCCATCGCGCAACCAAGGCCGAAGAGCACACAAGGCGGCCAAGATCGCCGGAAAAGTCCCCCAAAAGGTGGAGTAACTCATCAATCGCCCTCGTTTTTCGGGCTCGATTAGCTTTCCCTGCACCGTGTTGAAGACAACCTGATAGATGCCATACACGGCCGAGAATGCAAAATATACCAGCAGAAAAGATACGGCTTCCCAACCATGACCCAATTCATCATCCACGACGGCGATAAGGGCAAAAACACTCAGCGGAATGGCTAGCAGACACGTCGTGATGGCTAGAAGCAGTCTTTTGTGTCGGGAAGCCTCAATGGCTTGCGAAGCCGCCAAGGGCAAAATACCCTGCCCCAATCGGTTTAACACGGGCAAGAAGCCGCGAAAGACCCCGGCCCCAGGTCCCGCCAGGTGATCCAAGAACGCCGGAAGAACAACACTTTCTGTCTTAAACGTCCAACCAACTCGAAAAACGATTTGGTGAAGTACCAGGAGCCAAAAATTCCGATGTCGCTTGAAGACGGGCCTTGTATCGTCGGTGCACCAATGACCGTTATAGCCATGATGTTGATTCGCTCGATGATGGTCCTCGCGCCTGTCCATCGGTTTTTGACAATCGCAAGTTGATGCAGAATCGCACGTTCCGTCACACAGCGGCTCACAGGATGGCCTACTACCCCTGCACGTTCGTGGTTGGAGGGTGGGTCGGAGACCTTTCAGCTAACAATAGTTCGAGATAACTGCGCCGCTCCGAATGGGTGAGTTGGAGAGATTCGGCCAATCGAAGCAAGGCATCGCGGGCTTGGGACACTCGCTCTTCGTCACATACGATCTCGAACTCAACGTATTGGCCAACATTCTCGACTTGATCAAGTGAAATCTCAACCCGCCACCCCTCCCACTGTGTCCATATCTTTCGGCGCTGCTTAATTACTTCGGCAACGGGACGGAAGCCAAGTTTCTCTAGCAGATCACACCATTGCTTGAAAACATCTTCGCCATCCAATAAAGGCAAATCAAGCTCGTAACGGGTCTTCGAAACTGTGTCGATCTTGGGTCCTTTGTATGTGATGTAATTATGCATCCCCGAGCGGCGTAATCGAAGAGCTTCATCGGTCTGGGAGAAGTCGCGCACTGGATGCGCAAAATAAAGGTCGCGTTCCTCTTTCAAGACCTCGGGTTCCGTAGCCAAGGAGGAAAGCTGTCTGGCTAACTCCTCCATTTCGGCAACGCGAAATTTCAGTTCTACTTCAACGAGCATCTCTGACGCCTTCGTGGTTCCCTGATTGCCCATTGTTGATATCTTCCATCGCAAAACCGGGCAGCACGATGTTACTCGCCCAAGAATCGCAACGTACATATCTCGCTTACGTCTAACTCACGTGAATCATACCAAAACGTGCTGCATAAACCTACACCGCGGAGCAGGAAAGGAAGCTGACTTTGGGGA
>JAKPII010000381.1 GCA_029549885.1 Planctomycetota bacterium | reverse complement strand
GGCGGCATCCGTGAAGGATAGACCTCTGCCACTTGCTCCGACCACGCTGCGCCATTGGGAAACGCCACCGTCGCTCGCACGGCATCACTCAAACGCTCGCCAACGGCTGCCGCGTCCAAATCGCCACTATCCACGACAAGTTGTCCTCCGGTATGCGTAGCTAACGAGGCCACCAGACCGAAATCCACCTGCGTCCCAATGAGGTAGGCGCTCACAGGAATCTTGTTATCGACCAACCCTGTGAGGAGCTGCGAAAGCGTTTCTGCCGATAAGACGTTCGCGCGGCTTAGTCCATCGCCAAAATACATCAGGACGCGACCCTCTGCCGGTGCTTGCTTAAGAGCTTCCGTGGCAGCCGCCAGCCCGGCCCCAAAATCGCATGAACCAAGCGGGACCCGCTTTTCCAGTTTGCTCACAGCCGCATCGAGTTCCGGGCTCCCCACCGCGGCGAAACCTTCCCCCAAAGCAACCGCTTTAAGATCGACCGCGATAATCTGAACACGGTCTTGATCCGAGAGCCGACCGAGAAATGCCTTAAGTGCAGCGCGAGACTTCTCGCGAACAGCTCCCGTTTGTGCGGCCGAGGTGTTGACAAGAACAACGATATGCCGCGGACCACTCGGGCTTTCTTGCGGGATACGCGGCATAACCGCCGCAAAGTAGGTGGCACCGTCAGCGGCTTGAAAGACCTCTAATCGCCCCTGTGCCAATGTTTCGTCAGCACAGGCCCAAGCCGAACCGAGGCACAAACCCAATACCGTCACTAGCCCGACCACCAACGCGTGCCGTGTGGATCGCCTGTACACCATGGTTTCCAATCTCCGACGCCTTTCACTAACCGGCTGAAGATCACATCCGATTCTTTTGACTTAACGTCTCCCCACGAGAAGTCGCTCACACTGTGGAGACTAAGCCCATTGTAGCTTGGGGAACCTGAATTTGCCAAGCAAAAACTTTCGATTGGGAGAAATAGGAAATCTGGCAAATCTTAACCGATGGATCCCCGGTACCAATCGCCAGACTCGATCCCGCAGCTCCTCCACCGTCGTTTCCTTTGCTGCAATTGGCTGTCGTTTCCCCCGGGAGTGCGTGGCAAAGTCAAGCCTTGGGCCTCAAATTAATTCTAACTCACGTACATTAGTCGCTCGGAATTTCCCACAAGTTCCCCCGAGAGATCTCCTTTCGCCGAGCCGCCAAAAATTTTCAACCGGAGAGCAGCTCCATCCCAAAAACAAAGCGACCCCCATTTCTGGGGGTCGCCAGTGCCAGAGGAAGTGTTTACGCGGTCTATTTGACGGCGTATGAACGCGTTTGACGCGGGCTGATCCTACCAGGCCCCGTCAGTTTAATGCCAGAAACGCAGCGGTGAGACCAATTCCACCAGCGCGGCCCCCATCCGTTTGAGCGACACGGAGTCCCCGCCCTCGCCCTGGAAGTTGGTGGCATCCTCATAGGCGTCCTCGCCGGGAGAAAGATGTTCGCCGAAGGGATCAGCAACCGGCGCGGCCATCTCGGCAGGACGATAACCTCGCTCCCCGACGTCCCACTCCTCCCCCAAGTCGCCGGTCGAGGGATCGTTTTCATCCTGCGACACGTCCCAGCCGCTAATCGACTCGCCCGACTCACTCGTCCCATCGAGCATCTCTTGTTCTGCATTATCCTCAAACGAACTGTCGTAATATCGATCGTCCGCAGGATCCATCCACAGGAATTGATCCTCATCACCGCGATCCATCGCACCGGTCTGTTCCTCTAGCAGATCACCCTCGGCCGCAGGTGAGGGCATATCCGTTTCCTCGGCCAACATCGGCCAAACGAAATTCTCGCCGGGCTCGCCGTGCCAAGGGGTGTCGCCGACAGAAGCCGGTGGTTCGCTATCGCCCGAAGAAATCCCTACGATCGGCTCGTGGTTGACGATGATCCATGATTCGTACGGCTCTTCCGCATCCTCGGGAGAAGTAGCCGCCGAATCGTGGCGCGGTTCCGACTCGGCCGACGGCGTCTCGGGAACGGTCGTGCCCAAGTAATCATCCGCCTCGTCCCACTCGTTTATCTCTTCCGTGCTAAAAGCGTCAACGTCTTGCTCTTCGAGAACCTCCCATTGCTCATAGGCTTCGTCATCAATTTCTTCAATTTCTTCCTCAAAAAACTCAAATGCGTCAATCTCGCCATCGCTTGATGGGTTGAAGGCGAGATCATCAAGGTCCTCGCTTCGATTCGCGGCGAATAGCCAGCCGGCCGCCACGTCAGCCTCGTAATCCGGCTGATGGTATGCCTGGGCCCGCTCGGCTTGGAGCTCCGCTTCAAGTTCGGCCACCGTGATCATCTTCGCGCCCACAGAGCCTTCCCCTGCTAGGGTTCGCCGGTTCAAGATAAGGCACCTTCCGCCGCGTCCACCGACGTTCTCTTGGGGCTGAAGCAGTTCATAGGATTCTGCATCCCACGGCAACTCGCCATCTGTCTCGGCCAGGATCGTTTCATCATCTTGCCAGCACCCTTCCTGGGCCATTTCATAACGGGCGGCCTCCTCGGAAGAGTACTCGTCAATGAAGCCGTATCCGGACAGGCCGGTCAAATCTTCAGGTTCCTCCGGCAGATCGCTTAACCACAACCACGGCTCACTCGCTTCCTGATCCATAGAAGTGGAATCGCCCGACCAGGAGTCCTCGGCCACGAACCGGTAGTAGTATCGGTAGCCTGAGGCTTCGCTCGACGTGACATATCCGGCCTTCGGATCATTAACCGATGGGTCGCCAGGAACCGCCCCGATGTCCCAGGCGCCTGGGTCAATATCAAGCGGGGAAGATGCCAAATTATCCTCAAGACACGGGAACTCGCTGTAGTCGGCTTCCTCAAAATCATCCGGGGCAAGCCATGCCTCGCTAAGAGACGCGTTTAAAGCCGGGGAATAGCGATCAGGATGCTGCGATTGGGCGAAGAGTCGGGAATCAGAGCGGAGCGATGACAAACCGAGAAGGAGTAAACATGTGCTGCAAAGACCAAACAGTGCGCTGGGAAAGAAGGTCCTCCTCATAACGTACTCCTCCTTTTTGTCGGCGGGATGGATGGTAGGGGAATGGGCAAAATACGGCGTGTCGGAAAAATGCGTCAGAG
>JAKPII010000198.1 GCA_029549885.1 Planctomycetota bacterium | reverse complement strand
AGCGATAGTTCAGATTGACGACCACAACGTGCGTCGGGCTCCGGTCTGCCTGGCCAAAATACCCCAAGAGGAAACCGGCCGCGGCATCGCTCTTAGAGGTAATCCGGAACGGCGCTTCCGCTGGGAGAGCAACTGCCCCTGGCGGGAGATTCCCAACGTGATAGACGGCCAGCGATGTCAACGGCTGCAATTCTTCTGCAATGGCGGCAAATTCGCGATTGAGAACCTTGGCCGCGTGGTACAGTGGGGTCGGCGTGCCGTCGGGATTGGCCATGCCGCCCACGTGGTTGGGCCAGCAGTACACATAGTAAGAAATCCCTTGCGCACCATACGCCAAGGTTGTGTAAACGAGGTATCGCAGTTCATCACCGTTAGGTACTCGCATGGAGGGTGTCCAACTGCACGCCTGAACAATGTTAAGGAAGGGGAGTTTCGAGGCCAACGCAAATTCGCGGATTAGCGAAAGATTAAGAAAGTACTGATCGCCGTCACTGTTCGCGCGAAATTGGTAATGATCGTAGCTGATGAGGTCCGGTTTGACGATCTCAAGGTAAAGACGGAGATGCTCGCGGTAGGCGGTGACGACGTCTCCCTTTGTGCCAAGTTGTTCGTTTGTGGCATACGTCGGGAAAAGGTTAATGTAGGCGAGATGCATTGGATCGCGTTGGCGAAGGTATTCCACCAGGCGCCCTAAGGCGGGAAAATCGCCTGCGCTTGGTTCGTCCCGCAAGAAATAGCTGTAAAGGGCGGGATGACTGCGAACGCGCTCGATCAACGCGTCGAGTTTCGCCCGCCGTTCCGGATCGTCGAGTGACGCCGGCGAGAGAAGCGGGTCCTGAAGTTGCAAGCGTAGTCCGTGCTTGGCCGCCGTCTCCAAGTCTTTTTCCGTGCCCCAGACAACATTCCAACCACCTTCGGCAAGCTGTGCCGCCACGGCCTCGGTCAACGGGGGACCTGCCCAGTAGGTGACGATCGGTTTGCCGACGTGCCACCGGCCTGCCTTTTCCCCGGAAACTTCATTTTGCCATCCAAAAGAGGCGATAACCACACCGGCGAATACTGCACATAGCGCCCAAAGGCGGACGCGATGATCGATCCTGCAATTCACGAAGCTGCTCATGGTAGTGCCTCACATAGAACACGAGCATGTTTTCTGAAAACAGTTACGTCCGGTTGGCCTATGTGTAACGCTCCCCCTTGCTCCCGTCAAGCATCGCACAGTCATAAACCAAATCCGTCCCCACTCAAAGGTGCGTCAAGATGCACTGATTCGTAAGAACTTAGTTATGTGCTTGTCACTTCCTTGTGAGACTTGATTCAGACGCTAGGGCCTAACGGCAAGACAGTCAGCGGCATGGTCTTCCAGCCCATGCTATAGGACCAAGGACTCCGCCGGCGGCATTTTCTTGCCAGGTAAAATTTCCTGGGATGTGGGCCTTGGCCTGAGGTGCGCACCTCTCCACGCCGCCTTGTCAACCCAATTGCCTATCCCATAATCTCCCCTCGTGGGTTCAGCCGGAGAGGGGCCTGGGGTGAGGGTGGCTCGAATCGCTGCCGGTGTTCTCGATCGACTCCGACGTTCGCTTGCCCTCACCCCAACCCTCTCCCGGAGGGAGAGGCAGTCTTTGGGATAGGCTCTAAGTGCCTACTCCCAGCAAGTTACTTGCTTCTCTGGCTTTTGCCGTAGGGATTGTGTCCTGAGAAACGGGATGGCGGCGGAAAAATCCCATTGAGGGATTTGACGGCGGTGGGTAGAATAAATTCGGTTGCCTTTAATTACCTGCCCAGCGACGTCCCCAATAAACGAGAGAAGCCTCCCCAATGCTTGTTCGGCTTTTCGTTGTCCGCGGCAAAGCCAATAAGGGTGCGGTGGTCATAAGGTTACCAGCGGTGATCGGTCGCAGCCGCGATGCCGATTTGACGATCGTTCACCCCATGATCAGCCGCCGCCATTGCCAACTCTTTGAATCCGAAGGCCTGGTGAAAGTTCGGGATTTGGGCTCTTTGAATGGTACTTATTTGGGTGGTGAGCAGATTCAGGAGGCGTTTCTCCCCCCGGGGAGTGTCCTGACCATTGGACCACTCGTCTTTCGCGTGGAGTACGAAGTTTCCCCGGCAGCGATCAGCCGAGAACCGTCCGTGGTTGATAGCCATCCGGCTGCGCCCTCCGACGAGATGCTTGTCATGGAGGAATCCCATACGGTGGGAAGTGATTCCCGACAAACGGGTGGGTTCCCCACGCCGGTCCAAGCGGGGGTCTCCGGCGGGAGTGCCGAACCGGCCACGGAGCCTCTTCCCAGCCATTTTCCAGAGACGCCGGTCGTTATCCACGAGTCAGCCGATGGGCGTGAGCCACTCGAAGGGGGAATCGCTCCACCCGATGGTGCCATGCCAGATGCGAGGGCGTGGCAACAAGTGATCCAGGGTGATGGCGATCACAGTGAGGAATCATCGGAGGAAGCGGCCTCAGGCGAGAAAACCGAGCGGAATTGCTCGATCAACACGCATGGCCCGTATCAGGGGGAGACGAGGCAAGGGGACCAGAAGCCGAAGGGTGAGAAGACACCCTGGGCGGATGCGCCACCCCCGTTCACGGTTGTCCAAAAGCCGGCAGACAACGCTTCCTCGCCGATCTTGTTAGATTCAGGAGCAGACACAAACGATGACTCGTCCCGACGCGGTGGTCCGGCGGGAAGTGTCTTTCAGTCCCTCGGCAGGTTGTCATCTTCTCAAAACGTTTCCAGCCACACGGCGCAAGGCGCTAGGCCGCGGGGATGGTGGTTCTTTGGACGTTAGTTTGGACGTTGGTGGCGCGTGCGACCTGGCGCTAGCAGGACTCATCGGGGATGGTTGGCCGTGATGCCGTAATGTCTCGCATGCACTGCTCGAATTGCGGAAAGAAGAGTTGTATGGGCGGTCGCGAGGCGTCCCGATAACGTGACCGGTAGGCCTCTGCCAACTGGAGGAGGACTTCCATAATCAGGAGGTTCGTCCGGGTGATCACATGGCGGGTGCTCCGCGACCCAAGCCCTCGGATCAATTCGGCAGCCACATAGAGATGAAGGTGGAGCACTTCCTTGGGGGACAGCCCCGCTGTTGCAAAGACATCGGCCAGTTCCCGCAGTTCGATGCCGAGATGTCCTGAACCCATGATGATGTATGCCCGCAAAAGTTCCCTATAGTGGGCGATCAATTTGGCGGGCAAGTCGGGAGGCTCTGGCAACTCAAATTGGGAGAGATGATCGCAAGACGAATCATCTGACGGCCGCTGGGACGTGGTTCGAAGTGGCTCGCAACGCCGCGTCGATGGCTCGGAGGATGGGTCAGAGATTAAATGTTTTTGATGAAGGAGGACCCGTAGGGCCTCTTCACGCTCGCGCTGCAGACGTTGCAATTCACTTTGCTGGAATCGACGATTTTGGCGAGTGAGATGACAACGTTGGACTGCCCGCAGTGCCGTCCACTTAAGGACGTGGCTGGTTGCTGTACTGACGCAGACATAGCCGTCAGCCCCGGCTTCGTAACAGGGGACGGCCAATTCTTGCTCACTTTGCCGCCCAAGGACGATCAGGGCCTCGTCGGTTCCGCCTGTCCGATAAGCGACGGTCAGGTCGATCGCGTCCAGCTCAGGGGGATCATGGACGATGAAAATTACGTCGAAGATCTCATCGCGAAGACGGGCCAGGCCTGCCGTTCGCCCTGGCGCTTCGTGGACCTCAACTTCTGCGGGGGACTCCGCAGCGAAGCTTTCCACCAGCCAGGCGCCCGTGCGGGAGCGATCGCAAATGTAGAGCGTCCGCCAGTGGGAAGGCAGCCCCTGTCCCACGGTTGCGGGTATTGATTTCGTCGCTCGTTTGAGTCCGGTGCCCATCGGTTGGCGTTTCACTGGTGGGTTGCAAAATACGATACCCAATACCCCATTCCTACAAGGCGTCCTGAGAGTAGCCGAATTGTTTCCTTCACGTCAAGACCGGTTTGCTACGTCACGAATGTGAAGCTTGGACATAGGCTGTTTGGGGGGGTGACGAGCTTTTCAACTCTTCACGCTACGCCAAGCCAGTTATCGCCGTGACGCAAAACGCTAAGGTCGTTTTAGGGCGCAAACGGATTCCCATTTTGGGCGGCTTCCATCGAGAGGCGGACCGAGGCCGCACCTTCTCGCGGCTATCTAGCCAATATCAATACCGTCGTCGCTCGATGGCGTGGTCTCGGTACGACGGTCCGCTGGAGCTTGCGGGCCGGCGGGGGCACCATCAAGGTTGAAGCGGTCTGCCACTTGTGAACGGCGAGCGGAGCTACCAATCCAACCCGCCACCGCGCTGCCAATAATCAATCCCGCTATGGCGACGTAGAAAACTGAGCTTATGAAGACCAGGACGCCGACGATCAAAAAGGCCAACCCGATCCCAAAAACCAGGTAGCTTTGCCACGTGGTTCCGGGTTCAAGCACTGCTTTGGACGGCTCGTTAGGATCGTAAAAGACCTTGACATTGGCGCCCTTCGGATAGCGGGCGACCACATTGTGCGCGAAGCTGGAGATCGAGCTTGTTGTGTTTCCACCGAAAAACACATTGTTAGAGGTCAAGTCCCGGCCTTCGACCTGGTAGCGATAAACCACGTCGAAGCCGTACATCGTTTTGCCATTCGATGTACTGGTAACGACCTCAGAGCGTTCGATGACGCCGGAAACACTTGGCCATGACCGGCTCGCCTTGGCGTCGTCGAGAATCGGCTTGCCGAAATAAAACGCCACGACATAGCCGATGATCGCGAAGATCGCACCGAAAACAAGACCACCGAGCGGCCCACAACCTATGGAACGATTCATAGATACCTCAGTCGCCAAAAAGGTTGCCCAAACCGCCGAGAACCGAGCCTTCGCCCTTTCTACTGCCGCCGGCCGAAGGAGCGTGCTGGAGGATCCTGTCGGCTAAGCGTGAGAAGGGTAAACTCTGCAGCAACACGTGGCCATGTCCGCTCAAGGTGGCCAGGAATAGACCCTCACCACCGAAGAACATCGACTTGAGATTGCCCGCGAGGGTAATATCGTAGTTGATACCAGAGGTGAATGCGACGAGGCAGCCCGTATCAACTCGCAGTGTTTCTCCCTCGAGCTTTTTCTTGACGATGGTGCCACAGGCGTGGATGAAGGCCTTGCCGTCGCCTGTCAGTCGCTGGAGGATGAAACCCTCACCGCCGAAGAATCCGACGCCGAGACGCCGTTGAAATTCGATCGAAAGCTTTGTTCCCAGCGCGGCGCAAAGGAAGGCGTCTTTTTGGCAGATCGGTGTTCCGCCAATCTTTGCCAGGTCCAGGGCGACGATCTTGCCCGGATAGGGGGCGGCAAAGGCCACGTGGCGTTTCCCGTTGGCGGTGTTGGTGAAGTGGGTCATGAAGATTGTCTCACCGGAAAGCTTTCGTCCGGCGGCGCTGAGAAGTTTCTTGAAGACGCCCTGATTCGGCTCGGACCCGTCGCCCATGCGGGCCTCGAACGTGATGCCCTCCTCCATGTACATCATGGTCCCGGCTTCGGCAACCACGGTTTCCCCGGGATCGAGTTCGATCTCAACGAACTGCATGTCATCCCCGACAATCTGGTAGTCAATCTCATGGCTTTGCACGGCAAGGCTCCTTTGATCTCGCGGTTGCACGCCTACAATCGGAAATCCAGCACGAGGCGAACGGTCGGCTTTGGGCTGTCCAGTCAGGCGCCGTAGGCTCTGAGATTATTCGTGGAAAGCCTATCATCCTTGTTCGTCGAAGTCTATCCAGTATTAGGATCCGTTTTCCAAAATTTCGCTACCAACGTCGGAGATGAGCGAAAAAGCCCCGCCACGGGGTCTCCAACTCCCGCAGTGTTAGCCGGAGGACATATAATGTTAAATTCGTTTTGCACGTTACGCTTAAAGGACCTGATTTGAAGCGAGGTAAAAATGCCAGAAAAGGTAATCATTATCGGCAGTGGCCCGGCGGGCTGGACAGCCGCGATTTATGCAGCACGAGCGGCTCTTAACCCCCTCCTTTTTGAGGGTGCAATCAGCGAGGAGAATGCAAGGAATGGGACTCTCCCGCTCGGGCAACTGGCGCTGACCACAGAAGTGGAGAACTTTCCCGGATTTCCTCCGGGCGATGTTTCCCATTTTCTTGAAACGGCACTGCCAGAGGACCGACGCTCTTATCTGCCCCCGGGCAATAAAGCGGGCATCACAGGGCCGGCCCTTATGGAACTGATGCGGCAACAAGCGATCCATTTTGGGACGAGGGTGATTACCGAGGATATTGTTGAGGTGGATTTCTCCCGTCGGCCTTTTCAGTTGAAAGCGTCCGACGGGAAGGAATATCAGGCTGAGGCTGTCATAGTGGCGACCGGTGCGCGGGCGAATTATTTGGGAATTCCCTCGGAGGAACGTTTCAAGAATCATGGTGTGAGTGCGTGTGCCGTCTGTGACGGGGCGCTACCGCGTTTTCGGAATCGTCCCGTGGCCGTAATCGGCGGCGGTGATACCGCGGTGGAAGAGGCTACCTATTTATCGCACTGGGCATCGAAAGTTTATCTCGTCCATCGCCGCGATCAACTGCGGGCGTCGAAGGTGATGGCCGAGCGGGCCTTAAGCAATCCCAAGATCGAAGTCCTCTGGAACCGCGTCGTCGATGAAGTGCTAGGAGACGACGAGAACGGCGTTACAGGAATTCGCCTCAAGAGTACTGTTGGGGAGCCCGATTTGACGATCGACGTGGCGGGCATGTTTCTGGCCATTGGACACACGCCAAACACGGCTTTCTTGAAAGGACAGTTGGAACTGACAGAAAAGGGTTATATCAAGCTGACCCGGCCTTTCCGGACGTACACTAGTGTTGAAGGAGTCTTTGCGGCGGGCGACGTGGCCGATGATTACTATCGTCAAGCGGTCACGGCGGCAGCCAGTGGTTGTATGGCGGCTCTGGATGTGGAACGTTGGCTGGCGGGGCAGGGGAGGTAGGCTCTTGCGCAAAGCGGCCCGATTTCGCATCCTCGCCGTGAAGCCGGCAACGTATGTACCGCGAATTTTTTGGGGGCCAGGGTTAGCCGTAATGGTGATCGCGTGCCCGATGAGGAAGGTTTAGGGGCTATAGCAGACGAGTTCTCGAGCCTAGATCGTCTGGGAAAATGGTGAAGACGATGGAAAAGATTTCAGTAGCTGAGGCACGACGCGAAGACGCCATTGGGCGCGAAGTCCTTTTGCAGGGATGGGTCCGAACACGGCGTGATTCAAAAGGTGGTTTCAGCTTCTTGGAGATCAATGATGGTTCGTGTCTCGGAAACATCCAAGTAGTGGCCGACGGGACGTTGCCTAACTACGAATCGGAGGTAAAACGCCTGACAACCGGCTGCAGCGTTGCCGTGGAGGGGGTTGTGCGGGCATCTCCCGGTCGTGAACAGCCCACGGAAGTTTACGCAACCCGCGTGACCGTTTATGGCTGGGCCGATCCGGAGACCTATCCCCTTCAGAAAAAACGGCATTCCTACGAATTCTTGCGGACAATCGCCCATTTGCGGCCCCGGACCAATTCCTTTGGAGCGGTGACACGAGTCCGCAATGCCGTCTGTTTTTCGATCCATCGTTTTTTCCAGGAGGAGGGTTTCCTTTACATCCACACGCCCATCATCACGGCCTCAGACTGCGAAGGGGCGGGGGCAATGTTTCGCGTGACGACACTCGATCCGGCAACGCAACAACGGCTCGATGACGCTGCGGATTTCTTTGGGCGACGTACATATTTAACCGTCAGTGGGCAGTTGGAAGCCGAGGCCTACGCCTGCGCGGTCGGAAAGGTTTATACGTTTGGTCCCACATTTCGCGCCGAAAACTCGAATACCACCCGACATCTCGCCGAGTTTTGGATGGTGGAGCCGGAAGCGGCCTTTTTCGACCTTGAGGATAATATGAACTTGGCCGAGCGGTTCCTCAAACGGATCTTTCGGGATGTCCTGGAACAATGTCCCGAGGACATGGAGTTTTTCAATCGCTGGGTGGATAACACGGTGATTGAAACGCTCCGTCAGATCATCGAGAGTGAATTCGTCCGGTTGACCTACACGGAGGCTATCGAGATTCTCAAAAAATCTGGGGAAACGTTTGAATTTCCGGTCGAGTGGGGTCGCGATCTCCAGGCGGAACACGAACGGTTTTTGACAGAAAAGCACTTTCGGCGGCCCGTCATCCTCACCGATTATCCCCGCCAGATCAAGCCTTTTTACATGCGGCTAAATGACGACGAAAAAACAGTCCGGGCCATGGATGTGCTTGTGCCCCGTGTGGGGGAAATCATTGGTGGAAGCCAGCGGGAGGAGCGGCTTGATGTCCTCGAACGCCGCATGGAAGAGATGGGCCTCAATAAGCAAAACTATTGGTGGTACATCGACTTGCGTCGATTTGGTACCGTGCCCCATAGCGGGTTCGGCCTAGGCTTGGAAAGGGCACTCCAGTTCATCACGGGGATGGGCAATATTCGCGACGTGATTCCGTTCCCCCGGACGCCGGGCAGTGCGGAATTTTAGCAGGAAAAAGGGCGTAAAACGGCTTCCTCGCCGGGGAGTTACCGATTCGCAAGAGTGATCATTCATGCCTGATTGGACGTTTCCATCCATCTTTCGTCTCCGCCAAAAGTTTCCCTCTCATCGCATCGACGATATTCCGGCCCGAATCGTGGCCGAGTTTGAACGTGCCAACGTTCGGAACAGGGTCCGTCCGGGGCAGACAGTGGCCATTACGGCGGGCAGCCGCGGCATCGCCAATATAGTCCTTATCCTTCGCACAGTCGTGGAGATTCTTCACCAGTGGGGGGCCCGACCTTTCATCGTCCCTGCCATGGGTAGTCACGGGGGTGGTATGGTGGAAGGGCAAAGGGGTGTCCTGCATACCTACGGGATTACCGAGGATTCGGTGGGGTGTCCCATTCGTGCTACGATGGACACCGTCGTCGTAGGACGGGCCCCGGAGGGATTTGACGTCCATTTCGACCGTTTTGCTTATGAGGCCGATCATGTGGTGGTCGTCAATCGCATCAAGCCCCATACCCTTTTTGTCGGTCCGATTGAGAGTGGCCTGATGAAAATGCTTCTCATTGGGTTGGGAAAACACCGCGGGGCCGAAATTTACCACCGTGCTGCGTGGGATTATTCCTTTGATCGCATCGTACGGGACGTCGGACGGATTGTTCTTTCGCGATGCCGGATTCTTTTGGGACTGGCCATCGTGGAAGATGCCTACGATGCCACGGCCCATTTGGAGGCTGTCCTGCCCGAAGCTTTTGAGACCCGCGAACCAGAGCTTTTGAGGCTCGCCAAAGAGTGGATGCCACGGCTACCATTTGACCATGCCCACGTTCTTCTTATTGATCAATTGGGAAAAGACCTAAGTGGTTCCGGAATCGATACCAACATTATCGGCCGAAAGTTCAACGACCATCGTGCGGCTCCGGGTGAAAAGCCCGATATCCGCTTCATCTGTGTTCGCGGGTTGAGTCCGGGGACACATGGAAACGCAATCGGTTTGGGTCTTGCGGAGTTTTGCCGGAGTGACATACTCCCACAAATTGACGTCCATGCTACGAGGATTAACGCCATCACATCTGGTCATGTTTCCGCGGCTATGGTCCCGCTCGATTACCCGACAGACCGGGAAATGTTGGGGCAGGCCCTGGCGAATATCGGCATGACGCCACCAGAACACGCCCGATTGATGTGGATTGCCGACACGCTGCATCTCACCGAAGTCGAATGCTCTGCGGCCTACCTGGCCGAGGCTAAAGCCCGAGATGACCTGGAAATCTTGACGGGGGTTCGGCCTATGCCATTTGGCGATGATGGGAACTTGCCGGATATGATGACCCTGCGAGCTTCCAGCTAACAGCCTATCCCATAGTCTCCCCTCGCCCGTTTGGCGGGAGAGGGGTCGGGGGTGAGGGTGGCTCGAATCGCTGCCGGTTTTCTTAATCGATTGCGACGTTCGCTTGCCCTCACCCCAACCCTCTCCCAGAGGGAGAGGGGGCTTCTTGAGATGGCTCTGAGCAGTTGAAACAATCACGGGAAGACGCATTCGATACAAAAGAATTGCCCTTATCTTGTCGTATCTTTGGCTTATCCGGAAGAAAACGTTATTCGTGCGAGAGAATTGAGGGAACGGCGGATTTCTTCGAAAAGAAGAAAGGTGGACTTTATGAGCCGATAGGGGCCGAGCTGGCTTCCGCATGGCTTTTCAGCAAGGAAGCGAGACGTCTCGATTGACCATCCGCCCATCAGTTTGTGGTGGTCTTCCAGCCACAAGGAGCACGATCTTGAACCGTAGGCTGTCCGCGATCCTGCCGTTCCGTAATGCCGAGCATGTGGTCTTGAATCTGATTCCCAGTTACGTGGATGTGTTCTCGGAGTTGTCCAGTGACTGGGAAATCCTGGCGGTGGATGATGGCTCGGAGGATAGCACGCCCGAGATCTTGTGTGAATTTGCCCAAATGTATCCCCAAGTTCGGGTAGCAATTCATGGCCAGGCCCGCGGATTCTATGCCTCTTTGTGTTCTGGTCTGTCGCTTAGTGTAGGGAATATCTTGTTTCTGCCGCTGCGGTACCAACCGATGACGCTCGACTCGCTCCACCGTCTCTGGTCGGCAGTGCAGAACCACTCCCTTGTGATCGGATTGGCTGCCAATGAATTCGGCCAAGATGAGATCGAATGTCTCATGCTCCAGCGGCGGGTGGCGTCGCCGATTCTGCCCGCGTTGTCGTCCACAGAAAGACTGGCTGCGGTGGTCAACCGGTTTGAATCTTCTGCGGTGATCGTGCCGCTGCGACGGGTGGCATTTTCGCAGGAGAAGCCTTACGCCAGTTATGGACGAACCTTTACCACAACCAACGGGCGGGAAGCGATGCCACGTGCTCCCAAATCCTTGACCCTTCAGGCTGCTAAGGCCGTTTTCAGCCGCATCAAGCAGTTTGCCCTGGATGAGTGACTTGGGGATCCGCCTCCTCACACGTCAAAAATGACCTGAGCCGTAAACTCATTGGCTTCCTTCTCGATTCTCAGCCCGTGATAGGTCACGGCCTTGATTTCGACTTCCCCACCATCTCGGACCGGATCGTACGCGCGGACCTTCAGTCGTGCTTTAAGACCCATTGAGTCAAACTGTATCTGATAATCCACGGGAATAAGGCGTTCCACTGAGAATAGATAGAGAATTGTTGACAGCCAATCGTGGAGAAGGTCTTCCCAAGTGGGGGACAGTACGATCCGTGAGCCATTGTCGGATGACGTTTCGCAAGGACTTGGCTGGGGTTCTGGGATAGGAAGATCCTCGGCCGGAATGGTCACCTCCCTCAATTCCGTCGGTGTAGCCCGTAACGCTTCGGTTGGCGGTGACGCAGCCTGAGCGGAAGGAGTCGCTCCAGTTGGGGCGCTGGTCGTGTCTTCCAACTGTGGCCCCCGGCACATGAGCTGAATCATGGCCTCTGCCGCTTCCTTGAAGAGTCCTTCAAGGCTCGGTGCTCGTACCCTGATGCCGAGATCAGCGGTGTGCTCAAAAACTTCAAACATCAAGCTCTCCTCCTTTTCCCGACAATTTGAGGGACGTCGCTTGACATATCCTATACCCCGAACCGTCTTCGGAGAATTGGTTGCACGGGGTGCCTTGCCAATCCGAGGGTTAAAAGTCATTGGAGTACACAGCGGTGCACGGGCCGTTCGATCCGGCCACGACAGCGTGGCTCTGCATCTCAGCAGAAGGCCCCTCTCCGGAATTCGCCTTGACAAAAGCCGGAAAATCAGCACAATCCCCGTCAGACTTGACCACACGGAAGTGGTCATCAATTGTAACGTCGTTTTCCCACTTGATGGGCGAGCATTGTAGGTTTGTCCGTAATCATCCGAGGTACGGAGGCCTCGGCCGATGAAGTTATGCTCCAGAGCGGGCACAACGATCACGCTCCAGCAGCTCCTGCCGGACCTTCAGGTGTTTGGCGACGGAGAGTTGCAGGTAGGGGTGTGCCATAGCCAGCCGAGCCGGATCAAGCCGGGTGATCTGTTTGTTCTTCTGCACCCGCCCGGACCTCGCCGGGACGCCGCTATTGAGCAGGCGGTGGGGCGTGGATGTGCCGCCATCCTCTCGGAAGACGTCCTGCCGGGTTTATCTGTCCCGGTGATTTGCGTGTCCGACGTTCGCACGGCTTACGGACGGATCTGCCACGCCCTTCACGGCTTTCCTACCCAAAAGCTGGGTGTGATCGGCGTGACGGGGATGTACGGAAAAACGACAACCTCATGCCTTGTGGCCCGCATCCTGGTGCAAGCCGGTTATTCTGTGGGAATGCTCACGAGCCTGGGCTATTTCGAAGGGGAAGAATCGACCTTTCCTGTGGAGACGACGCCGCCCCCAGACGAGTTAGCCGCAAGGCTTGCCCGGATGGCCGACAACGAATGCACGCACGCCGTTGTGGAGGTTTCTGCCAAGGCCATCAAGCAGCGATACACTGCCGGTCTGGAATTTGACACCGTGGTGTTTCTTAATGATGAGGCAGAGGGTGCCTCTTCACACGATGCCCGATGTCGGTGGTTTTCGTTGGTCGATAACCTACGACCGGAAGGGCTGGCCATTTTTAACGCGGACGATTCACGTTGTCGGGCGGCCCTGGCCGAAACGGACCATCCCGCATTGACTGTGGGTATTCACGCGGCCGCCGAAATCAAGGCTCGGGAAATTCACCGACATCTTGGCGAGGAAACCTTTTACATCTGTGTGGGGGACGATACGTTTCCGGTCCGCACAAAGATGTTCGGGCGCCACCATGTTCGGAACTGCCTTGCCGCGGTGGCTGTGGGGTTAACGTACCACGTCCCCATGGAGGTGATCGTCCAGGCTATCGAGAGTGTGGATCAGATTCCCGGGCGGCTTCAGCCGGTCCTCGGTGGTCAACCGTTCTCTGTGTTTGTCGATGCTGCGGAAACGTCCACGTCTTTAGCCGCGGTGTTAGAAGCGGTTGTGCCCCAGGTTCAGGGACGTGTTATTTGTGTGGCGTCGCTGCCGCGCAATCCACGGCAAGAACTTGGAAAGTGGTTGGAGTTGATCGACGCGCATTGCGGACTGGGCGTTATCACCCTCGCCAATCCCGGACGCGAAGACCCAGCAATTCTATCACCGTTGGCCTACGAATCTATGAAATCGCCCCGGCGGATTGTCATACCGGACAGAACGGAGGCCATTGGTTGGGCCTTGACAGAGGCTCGCGAGGGGGATTGTGTCTTGGTCATCGGTAATGGACACCGCCGATGGCGCCCCTTGAAAGAGAACGATTTAGAAGTGGACGACTTCCAGTTCATCCGCCAGTGGTTGGAGCAGGAATTCCCCCATGTAACGTGAATAGGGCTTGTTAAAAGGCTTTCTCAGACGGTGCTGGGAGGCCACAGAGAAAAGTCGAGCAAGGAGGTTTGGAAGATACACAGCACGACATCCATTGCAAGCCAGTGACAACCCCATCGATTGCGTTAGGTTTGCGGGAGCCTGATGCAGCCCTCCCTCCTGGGGTGAAGCATGAAGCTTGTCGGATGATGCGGTTTCTGGGTCGGCCGCTCCGACGAGCGCTTCTCGATGGGGTTCGGTGACCTGAGGGCCGGAGCGGTGCGGGTCACACCGCTCCGGTCACCTCAGGGAGAAGGACTCATCGGCAGTCGATGGCGATTCGTCACCTTCGCGGAATGACTCTTCGGTCCTCAGTCTTGGTAGCCCAAATGATCTCCGGACGAGTTATTTTGGTCTTCTGCCCGGATTTTTGCCCGGGCCTTTGCTGACGGAAGGCTTCTTGGGACCTGGCTTCTTCTGATGTTTGGCAGCCGGTGGGACGGTGCCTTTTTTGGCAAACGGACCCGGTTGAGGTGATTCCACAACTCCTGTGATCATTTCTTCGCAAGACAGCTTGCGGAAACGGCATTCACGCGGCGGGATGAGCCGTTCCTCGGGACAGATCTGGAGAAGGACGCTTTCGGCTCCGGTTCCCGGGATCGTGTATCGGTCAACCACCCGCAGGGCCAACCCGTGCATCAGGCCATAGTGCCGTGCTTGGCCGCGCTCGGTGACCCAACGGGGGCCTTTGAGGATCAACATCCGATCAAAACAATCCCAGTAAGGACGAAACCAGCGAAGTAGATTCAGAAGTGGGGCCACCGCACGAATAACGAGGGAATGGAACTCCCATCCGCCTGCTTCCAGGTATTTCTCGGCCCGACCAATGAGCATCGGGATTTTCAGTCCTAAACGAGACACAATATCCGCGACGGCACGAGCACGTTTGCCGACGGTCTCGCTAAGGACAACACACAAGTCTGGGCGAAGAATCGACAAAACCACGCCGGGGACACCACTGCCCGTCCCAACGTCTAGGATCACTTCATCAGGCTGGAGGCATCGCATGAACGATAAGGAATCCACCACGTCCCGGGCAACGAACTGATCGTAGGTATCATGGCGGGTAAGGTTCATCTTCTGATTCCATTCCCGCCGAAGCTGAAAATATTGATCGAGAAGCCGCACCTGCTCCGGGAGGAGCGCGATTTGGCACTTGGCCAAGGCCTCTTCCAGTGTGGCCGAAGTAGGTGCCCCTGGGGCGGAGGGTTGAATGTCAGAATCTTCTTGGTAGTCGGACATGCGAAATCAAAATCGGTCACGCAAACGGGGTAAGTAATGCTTGGACTCGGACGACAGAGGAAGACGGGGAATCTGTCACGTCGTACCGTACAGCTTTTTGATCACCCAAGCCATGTTTTCTCCGAGGGTTTGCATGGTGCGGATACCTTCCTCGTCACTACTGACCTCGCCCGGTTGCAGACCGCGGCCCACATTCCAATAGCTGGAACCTACAGTAATCATTTGAGCGATGGAGAAGTAATGATTGAGCGAGTCGAACGTATGAATGGCGCCCGCCCGTCTCACGGCCACGATCGCGGCGCCCACCTTTCTGCGAAAAAGATCGCCAGCCGCGCGGGCGACCATCCCGGACCGTTCCATCAGGGCCTTCATGTTGGTTGTCACATCAGCGAAATAGACAGGCGACGCCAAAATGACACCTTGAGCCTCGGTGATTTTCTTGATGTAATCATTGACAGCGTCGTCCTTTTGGTGGCATTGTCCCTTTTCTTTAAAACAACGATAACAGGCCACGCAGCCGTGGAGGTGTTGCCCTGCCAGTGAAATGTGCTCCGTCTCGATCCCTTCTCGGCGGAGCACCTGGAGGGTCGTTTCCACGAGAATGGCGGTGTTACCATCTTTACGAGGGCTACCGTTGAATGCCACAACCTTCATGTTGGGGTCCTTTCACGCTTGCTGGAACGGAGTCGTCTGTTCTGTTGGTGCAAACGAACTGCCCCTGCCCGGGCAGAAGAACGCATGATTACTTGTCCGACTTCAGATTGTCTTTTGGTCTTGACCAATACTTCGATTGTATCGCAATCGGTGATTTCTCAAATGGGATTCCCACCTGATGAAACTTCTGCAATGGGTGGCAGGCAAGGAGTTCGTGAATAAAATCCCGTACGTGAGGGGAGCAACCTTGATAAACCCAACGTCGCGACCACGGTGCGATGAATTAGTCGCGAATTGTCTTTTTCGGCCACAAGGGCACGTGGCCTTCCGTGACGAGGGCGTCCATTGCCAGGGGCAGTCGTTGTGGTTGCGCTTTTTCTCGAACCGGAGGATTCTGCGAAGAGCCTATCCCATAATCTTCCCTGACCCGTTCGGCGGGAGAGGGGTCGGGGGGAGCACGCTCGAATCACTGCCGGTTTTCTCAATCGATTCCGGCGATCGCTTGCCCTCACCCCAACCCTCTCCCAGAGGGAGAGGGGGGTTTTTGGGATAGGCTTTAAACCATGTTACGCTGTCTCGTCTGCCGAATGACGACGGATCATTCTTCACGGCGCTTCACTAAAAGACCTCATTTTGGAGGGCCTAAGCGGATATACTGAAGTAGGTTGGGCCAATCAACAAACAGCCAGCAAGTCTTCTTTCCCCAATCGCATCTATGCCAGACGAACCGACGATCCCACAAGGTGGTGCCGAACGCCGACTATCACAGGCGATGAGCCTGCAAGGTCGCCGTCCGCCCGCCGATGTGCCGGGCTACGATCCCGAGCGCCTCTTAGGAGCAGGGGCGTACGGGGAAGTTTGGGTAGCCCTGGAGCGCAACACGGGCCGTCGGGTTGCCATCAAGTTTTACTCCCACCGCGGCGGGCTCGATTGGTCCCTGCTTTCCCGCGAGGTCGAAAAGCTGGCCTTCCTCTGCGCCGACCGGTACGTTGTTCAGCTCATCGCCGTGGGGTGGGACTCCGAGCCTCCCTACTACGTGATGGAGTTCATGGAACAGGGGTCGTTGGCGGAACGTCTGGCAAAGGGGCCGCTTCCCGCGACCGAGGCCGTTCGCTTGTTCCGCGAGGTCGCTATAGGATTGCTTCATGCCCATAACAAAGGGGTCTTACACTGCGACTTGAAGCCGGGAAATGTCCTCTTGGATCAGGACGGGAAGCCGCGTCTGGCCGATTTTGGACAATCGCGGCTGTCGCATGAGCAACTCCCGGCCCTCGGTACGCTTTTCTATATGGCGCCCGAGCAGGCCGACTTGAATGCGGTGCCTGATGCTCGATGGGATGTCTATGCCCTAGGGGCCTTGTTTTATTGCATGCTGACGGGCCATCCGCCCCACCGGGATCAGGAGACGGCCAAAAAGATCGAGGAGATCACCGATCTCGAGGAGCGATTGGCGGCCTACCGGCGACTGATCGAGGAATCGGGGATTCCCACGGACCACCGTTCGATTCCGGGTGTTGATCGTGGACTGGCGGCGATCTTGGAACGTTGCCTGGCCCCAGACCCAAATCAGAGATTCCCAAACATTCAGTCGGTCTTGGTGGCCCTCGAAACTTGGGCGGCCGAGCGGGCACGCCGGCCGTTGGTGGTTCTCGGTTTCGTAGGACCTGCCTTGCTCCTATTGGTCTTTGCCCTTTTTGCCTGGCGGGGATTTGCCACAACCGTCAATCGATCACGCGATATGCTGATTCATCGGGCATTGGAGAATAATCGCTTGATGGCACAGTATGTGGCCGACCTAGCAGGAAAGGAGTTGCGACGCCGGTTTGAGGCGGTGGAGCAGTTGGGGGGTAATGCTCGATTCCAGGATTTGATCCGCCAGGTCATCCGCGATCCGGAATATGAGGAATTGTCGCGAGAGCTATCTCGTGCCGATTTGCCGGAGGAAGAAGCCGAGGTCCTGCGTCGGCGGTTTCGCAGCCATCCCCTACGGGCAGCCCTGCAACGGGAGTTTTCGGCCCTTATCCCGCCGTGGATGCGACCCGAGGAATCAGGGGAATCATCGGTTGACGATGTGGCAAGTTGGTTCTTCTGTGATCCGAACGGCATCTCCACGGCGCGTGTTCCCGAATCTGTGACGATTGGCCGGAATTATGCTTGGCGGAGTTTCTTCACGGGCTTGGATCGAGACATGCCACGTGAGTGGCGCCCCGCACAAGGAGAGCACCTTCGTTCCCCCAAGCTCTCGGCGGTATTCCGGAGCGAAGCGACGGGATTGTGGATTGTGGCTGTGGCGGCCCCGGTGATTGACTTGCGGACAAACGAGTTTTTGGGAGTGGTGGCTTTGACTGTCCGCGTGACCCGGTTCGTGGAATTGGAAGGCACACCCGCCCAATTTCCGGTTTTGGTGGAACTGCGACCGGGAGACCACACCGGGATGATTCTTCAACATCCGCTCTTTGATCAGGTTCTTTTACGGGAACAACGACTTCCTGAGCGATTTCAGAATTATCGCCTTTCTAAAGATGCCCTTCCACCGGATCTGGACAAAGGGGCGATTCATGATCCGCGAGCGATCGGCTATCGGGACCCGCTGGCCGCCGACCCCGAAGGAT
>JAKPII010000334.1 GCA_029549885.1 Planctomycetota bacterium | reverse complement strand
ACTTGGAGGGCGAGATCGTCGCCAGCGCAGAAACGGCGGCTGCCTGGGCAAAACGTCTCGCCTGGCCTTGCGAAAACGAGTTGTTGCTCTACATTGTGCACGGTACACTGCATCTTGTAGGCTTCGATGACCAAACCCCGGTGGCACGAAGAAAAATGCGCCGCGAGGAAAAAGCAGTTCTTCACAAGTTAGGTGTTGTTCCGCCGGTTCGCAGCCGCCGTTAGTCTTTTGCCATGCGATAACCGGCAATTAAGCTCCGTGGTTTGGTCACAATCCGTTAACGATGAGGAACTACCTGACGTGTCGGAGGACCAAGTGCTTTTATGGCTGTGTGTTTTGGGACTGGGCATATCGTGCATCGCCTCCACAGGAACACGTGCCCTCTCCGATTTCCCCAGCCATGACCTGGAGGAACTCTGTCGTAAACGCAACCGCATGGAGCGATTTCGGGAGGTGCTTTCGCGCTACCGGCGGGTCTCTATCGCCAGTGAGTTGGTCTCGCTCCTCGCCGTCCTCGTCGTAACCGTCGCGGCGGTCATCCTGGGAAGCCAACTGTGGCATGAAATCAACCAGGCAGAACCCTCCCAGAGGCTAATCCTTTGGCAAAGGCTTGTCCTAGGCGGGCTTGGTGGTGTGCTTGTGATCCTGACGTTCACCGTATTCATCCCGCGGGCCGTTTCACTGCTTTGGGCCGCCGGGGTGGTCTATTATGCCTGGCCATTCTGGCGGTTCTTAGAGCGACTCATGGCTCCTTTGCTATTCATGAACAGGGTGGTGGAAATCATCCTTGCCCGCAGTGCCGGGGTGCAATTACCTCAAGAGGCGGAAGAGCAATTCGAGGAAGAGATTCGCACGCTCGTCAGTGAGGGGGAACGGGAAGGCCTGCTGGAGGGTGAGGCCCGCGAAATGATCGAGGGCGTTATCAAGTTGTCCGATGTCACCGTCTCCGAGATCATGACGCCGCGGACTGAAATGATGTGCCTCTCCGCGAAACTGAGCTGGGACGAAATGCTTGAGAGCGTCATCAACGAAGGACATTCCCGTATCCCTGTTTACGAGGAAACCCGTGATAACATCATCGGAATCCTTTATGTGAAGGAACTCTTGCCATATTTGGCGCGGTCCGCAGAACAGGAACGTCCGCCTTGGACGTCGCTTCTGCGCGAGCCTTTTTACGTCCCTGAAACCAAACCCGTTGATGAACTTATGCAAGAATTCCAGCGAACTCGCAATCACATGGCAATCGTCCTTGATGAATATGGCGGCGTCTCCGGCCTGATCACGCTGGAGGACATCTTGGAGGAGATCGTCGGCGAGATCGGCGACGAATTGGACCAGGAGGTCGTGGAGGAGATTCGCATCGACGACCAGGGGCGGGCCGAGGTCCAGGGTACCGCTCGTGTGGAAGAGGTCAACCGTCGGCTGGATCTTGGGCTGCCGGAAAGTGAGGAGTACGACACCATCGCGGGCTTCCTCATGACTCACCTGGGGAGGGTCCCTCACGTTGGCGAATCGATTGTCTTTGGCAAGTTTCGCATCAAGGTCTTGGATGGTGATCGCCGCCGAATCCGTCGGGTGATCATCGAACCAGCCGAGCCAGTAGCGTTGCCCGAGGCTCAAAACTGAGTTCGTTCGCTATCTGGTATTGTGCTTCAAGGGAATCATGTCCGGGACTGTGGCAAGGAAAGGATGATCCTTTGGAACGATATTACGCGGCTACCTGTCAGACAAATTTGCCCAATCCGGTCGATATGGCCGGCATCCATCGGAACGTTGGCCGGATGCTGGAGATGGCCCGCTTTGCCGTCCTCGATTATGAGCCCCTGTTCTCGGTGAAGCTGGTGGTCTTTCCCGAGTTCGCCCAAGTGGCGCCGGTGTTTGGTACGGTGGAAGAACTCCACGATCGCCTGGCCGTGCCTGTCCCTAACGAGTTCACCGACCGATATTGGGACCTGGCCAAGGAGTTGGGAATCTACATTCAGACGAGCAGTTTTTTGGAACGCGATGACAAGTATCCCGGACATGTCTTCAACACCACATGTTTGATTGGTCCTCCGGGGATCCTCCTGAAATACCGAAAAGTGCACCCGTGGATTCCTGGTGAATGGCAAACCAGCCCGCACGACATTCCCGGATATGATGAGCCGCTTTTCCCCGTGGCGGATACAGAGATCGGCAAAATTGGGGTGGCAATCTGTTACGACTGGCTTTTCCCCGAAGCCATCCGCCAATTGGCCCTGGCGGGCGCGGAGGTCCTTATCCGTGTCTCTGCCTACATGGACCCTTGGGGAACGGCCTCGCCTTTGGAATGGTGGACGTTGATCAACCGGGTGCGGGCCATTGAAAACCTCGCCTATGTGGTGGCCTGCAATCAGGGGGCCTCCTTGCGGAATTATGCGCCGTATAGCTGGCCAGGCGGAAGTATGATTGTCGATTACGATGGCCGAATCCTGGCCCAGGCCGAACCCGGGGCCGGGGAACGTATCGTCGTGGGCCCCATTGATCTGGCGGCTTTGCGTTACGAGCGGCAGCGGCGGCGCGGCCACTTCATGCTGGGGCATCTCCGCATGGAGGCCTACAGCGGTTATCAGAAGTCGATCTATCCCCCCGGATGCTTTCCCCGACCGCCGCGAATCAGCGACATTGAGCAGGCCATCGAGCTGGGCAGGCAACGCTGGCAGCAGATAGCTCAAAAGCAACGCTGAAATGAGTGTTTCCCCTGTGAGGCACGTCCCGTGTTAAACCCATTGAGGCGTCGTATTCTTCGTGCCTTTGCATTCCCTCGCAGAGAGCCTCTCCGCGGCGGGCCAAGGAGAGCCTCTCAAGTCGTGTTGGCGCAGCGGGTTCTTAAAGATGTGGGGCTGGCGGCGATCTGCGTCCTTTTGATCATCGCCGTTTTTTACTGGCGGCCGTTTGCCGCACCAGACCCAACTGAGCAGCCTGCGGTGGGCCAGCCTGCTCAGTTTCTCGAGGTTTATCCGCTTGACAAAGTCCTTGCCGCGGCCAGCGCATTCCCTTTTCAGGAGCCAAAACCCCTGACCGTGGAAGACCTTGCGGGGCAGGTTGCCCTTGTCTTTTTTTGGAACCCCCGGGTCGATCCCAGCGTTGATGCCTTACGCCGCCTGGCTGCGGTTCTTCCTATCGTCTCGCGGAGCGACTTTCGCTTTCTCGGCGTGGCCTGTCCCTTGCAAAGTGACATGGAAACCCCCGGCGAATTTCTCTCTTTGACCGAAACTACCTGGAAGGACTGTGCCATCCCACTTCCTTGCTATTTGGACCCTTACGGGTCGAGTCGAACGACGTTGGCAATCCTAAATCAGAGGGGAGCCGAACCGGCGCCGCGACCCGCCGTCGTATTGCCCACAGCGGTCCTCATCGACACCGATGGGCTGATTCGCGCCGTTTGGGAGGGATGGATTCCCAACCAGGAGCGCGACATCGCTCGAGTGGTGGAAAAGCTCCTCGGCCCACGGGCGACGCCTCCCGAACCACCCGAGGGCTCCACGACGTCACCCCATGGCGGCGAGGCACCAACTGGTCATCCTTCCCCAGAAGACGCCTCAAAACCGGCCACCGGTTGAATGCAGCGGGCACCCTCATTGTGGATGGCGTTGACGTAGGTACTCACCGGCACCAGTTCCATCTCCTCTTCGGGATAGGGTTTTAGCCAGTCCTGTAACGCTTCGAACTGCGTCACGGAGGGATCAAGCCACACGGAATACGCCTCGGGTGGCAGAATGAGGGGCATTCGGTTGTGCAGCTCTGCCAAGACACGGTTCGGCTGCACGGTCAAAATTGTGCACGTCTCGACAACCTCGCCCGTCGGTGTGTGCCACCGATCCCATAAACCGGCCATCGCGAAAAGCTTGTCACCCCGCAGGCGAATGAAAAAGGGCTGTTTCCTTCGGCCTTCGCTTTTCCACTCGTAAAAACCGTCGGCCGGAATTAAACATCGACGATACCGCGCTGCGGAACGAAACGCCGGCTTGCTGCTGACGGTCTCCGCTCGGGCGTTAATCAGCCGATTCGCAATGGAGGGATCGCTGCTCCAGTGCGGAATAAGTCCCCAGCGAAACCAGGCCCATTCCCGCGGTGGCGTTACCGATGGGGATGATGGCTCGCCCCCGTCGGGTTGCAATTTCATGTCATCAGAAATGGCAACGGCTTGGGGTGCCTCCAGGGCCTTTGCGCGGATGGCACCGACAACCTGTCCCGGCCCAATGTTGTAGCGGGGCGAAAAGGTTGGAACATCGAACAACGAGAAATGCTTGGCGACCTCTTGCGGGGCCGCCCGAAGAGTGAATCGTCCGCACATAGGCTTTCCTTACGGCATCTGGCGATGGGCCCGTCCGCCCTGTACCCCCATTGTATCGCCCACTCCGCCAGACGCGACGGCGCCCGTCCGCCAAAGTTTATCGTAGCGGCTGCCCTCCATGCCTGCCCATTTCTTCCCTGGCGTCGGCGGGGGTGCAAGAAAGCCCGCGAGCCACAAAGGTTACCCCTACCAGTCGATCACGATCATCCTGGGAGCCGTGCACCGTCGTAGCCGGGGACGACAATGGACATCATTGGTACGACGGCCTATCGGCCTGTGGAAAGGCCTTCCAAAAGATGCTAAAAAAACGATTTACCTTGCAGTTGACAGCCGGGTGTGACGTTAGGATAGGAGACACGCGATGGCCATTCCGGGATTAACGATTATTGGGGAATCGATCAACGATTCTGTCCCCTCGACGAAGGCCCTTTTCGATGCAGGAGACCTGGAGGGAATCGTGGCCTTGGCCAAGAGCCAGGTTGAAGGCGGCGCCGCCTATATCGACGTCAATGTCGGTTCGCGCGGTCCGGAATTGATGGCAGAGGTCGTGCGGCGTGTCCAGGGCGCCATTGACAAACCGTTGTCTATCGACACGCCCGACCCGGCACTTGCCCGGGCAGGTCTTACCACTTACTCGCCGGAACGGGCTGGTGGCCAAAAACCGATCCTCAATTCGATCACCGTCTCCCGAGAGGAAATGTGGGAACTTTACGCCCTTCAACCGTTCTGTCCTATTCTGCTTTGCACGGAAATCCTAGTAGATGGGCGTCCCCAGGCAGCCCGGACAGCCGAGCAAACCTACGAGGCCGCAAAATTTCTCGTTGCTGAGGCCCGTCGTCGTTGTCCGGGCATCCCCAACAGCGACCTGATCATCGACCCCGGGATTGTGCCCATCGCAAGCGACACCGAAGGAAATCTCAAACGATTGTTGGGCGCGATGGAGTTGATTCACAATGATCCTGACCTAGCGGGGGTCCACATGTCGGTGGGTTTGAGCAATTTCACCGTGATGTTGCCACCAAAGCGGAAGGACGGTTCGCCGGTGAAAAGCGCCCTGGAGTCGGCCTTCTTGACAAAAGCCATACCATTGGGTTTGGACATGATCATCGGCTCGGTCAAACGAAAATACGAATTATTGCCGCCGGATCACCCGGCCATGCAATGCTTGGACGCCGTCCTCCAGGCCGCGGGCTTCGAAGCGATTATGGCCGTGCGAAAGTTTTACGCCGAGTGACGTCGTATCCAAGCGATGTCCTACCGCAAGGATCGGCAATTGTGGATCTTGCTCCAGACGACAAATAATGCCATCACGAAAGCTGGGAGAAAGGACCTCACCTATGCCAACGTCGGTGCTCGATGAACTCCTGAAAAGTGCCCCAGTGGTGCTAGACGGCGCTTGGGGGACGCAGCTCCAAATGCGGGGCCTACCGGTGGGCGCATGTCCGGATGAATGGAATTTGTCCCATCCCGAGCTGGTTGAAGAAGTCGCGCGGGCCTACGTGGCGGCCGGAAGTCAAATTATCCTGACCAATACGTTTGGCTCCAATCCCGTGACCCTCCAGCGCCACGGCCTGGCCGACCAGGTGGTGGCGATTAACCGGGCCGGCGTGGAGATTTCACGCCGTGCAGCCGCAGGAAGGGCAAAGGTCTTTGCATCCATCGGGCCATCCGGGGTCATGCTCATGATGGGCGAAAAGACGCCGGACGAACTGCGGGCGGCCTTTGCCGTGCAAGCAGAGGCCTTGGCCCAAGCTGGGGCCGATGGCCTGGTGATCGAGACGATGTCCGACCCCGCCGAGGCCCTTCTCGCCTTGGAAGCAGCCCGGGCGACCGGTTTGCCGGTAGTCGTTTGCATGACCTTCGACTCCGGAAAGAACCGTGATCGTACCATGATGGGCACAACACCGGAACAGGCCGCGGAACAATTGACGGCAGCGGGTGCCGACGTCATCGGAGCCAACTGCGGTGCCGGTCCCGAAAACTACGTGGAAATCTGCCGCCGTTTGAAGGCAGCCACCGATCGTCCCATCTGGATTAAGCCCAACGCGGGTTTGCCGGAGGTTGTCAACGGTCAGACGGTCTATCGCCTTTCTGCCGAAGATTTCTCGAAGTACGTTCCGCAACTGGTTGACGCCGGGGCCAGTTTCATTGGTGGATGTTGCGGAACAACGCCCGAGTTCATTCGGGCGATTTGCCGGGTTCTAGGTCGTACTTAGGGACGCTTCTTTTTTTCACCAGTTTTTTGCGGACCAGGAACGATGAACTCTCGTGAACGAGTCCTCTGCGCCTTAAACCATCGGGAACCCGATCGCGTTCCCATCGACTTGGGTGGAACGCGCCAATCGGGGATTGCTGCCACGGCATATCATCGTTTGAAAGAACGCTTAGGACTACGCACACCAACCCGCGTTTATGACGTGTATCAGATGCTGGCCGAGGTCGAACGACCTATCCTGGAACGCTTTGGGGCCGACATCATCGGACTGCATCGCCGCTGCGTGGCTTTCGGCATTCCCAATCAGGACTGGAAGCCATGGCAACTTTTCGACGGCACACCGGTAGAAGTTCCCGGCGAATTCAACCCCGTCACAGAGCTCGACGGTTCTTTGGTGCTGTATAACAAGTCAGGAGAGCCTATTGCCCGCATGCCCAAGGACGGCTTCTACTTTGACCGTTTGGACAAGTATCCCGGGGCTGCCCATGTTGATCCGGAAGCCCAGGAAATCCCGGTGATCTCACAACAAGAATGCGACGAGCTGGGCGCCCAGGCGGAGGCCTTGTTCCACAATACGGATTTCGCCATCATCGTCGCTCTCGGACCGCCTTATGAGCTATTCTTTGGCCTTGGGACGGGCGACTTCACGGCATGGATGATCACCCTTGCCACCGAACCGGATTACGTTCGCGCCTTGTATGAGCGAATCACCGATGTTTGGCTGGAGAATCTTCGCCGATTGACGGCGGCCCTCGGCGACCATGTTCACATTATCCAGTTCAACGACGACTTAGGAACGCAGGATGGCCCCTTCCTTTCACCTAGGCTTTTCAAAGAACTGATTTTTCCTTACTACAAGCGCGGCCTTGACTGGATTCACCAGAATACGAATTATAAAGTCTTCATGCATAATGACGGCGCGATTTATGATTTCATCCCCATCTTGATCGAAATGGGTGTCGATATCCTCAATCCCGTCCAAACCACGGCAAAGGGGATGGATCCTGTTCGATTGAAAAAGGAGTTCGGCGATCGCCTCACCTTTTGGGGTGCCGCGTGTGATTGTCAGAGGACGCTGCCCTTCGGGACCCCCGAGGACGTTGCCCGCGAGGTTGAAGCCAACATCCGGGTTTTGGCACCCGGTGGCGGCTATGTGTTCGCCTCGGTACACAACATCCAGGCGAACTGTCCCCCAGAAAACATCATTGCCATGTTTGATACGGCCCGAACTGTCGGACGTTATCCGATCGGAGTGCCGCAGGATCAAAACAGTTGAATCTTTTGGGCGGACTAAGAAGTGCGTCTCATTGCGATTACATGTGAAATCCTTTACCGCGAGATGTGTCTGGCGGTGGCGCGGTCTCGCAACACCGTCGATCTTGTCTTTTTGCCCAAGGGGTTACACGACGTCGGCCAGGAGAAGATGTCGGCTCGTCTCGCCGACGCCATTGCCCAAGTGGACACGTCGCGATACGAAGCAATTTGCCTAGGTTACGCCCTTTGCAATAACGGCATCGTCGGTTTAACGGCCCCGCAAATACCGCTAGTTGTTCCCCGGGCACACGATTGCATCACCTTGTTTTTGGGAAGCCATCGGCGCTTCCTGGAATACTTTAACGCAAACCCCGGGGTGTATTTTCAGACGCCGGGTTGGATAGAGCGGGGAGAAGACCTCTCCCAACACGGACCGGACTCGATCGTTCGCAAGCTGGGACTTTTGCAAACGTATGAGGAATGGGTCGCCAAGTACGGTGAAGAAAATGCACGTTATTTGCAGGAACAACTTGGCGAGTTAACGAGAAACTATGGAAAACTGACATATATCCGTACCCACACGGGCTGCGATGACAGGTTTGAGGAAATCGCCAGACAAAAGGCGTCGCAACGCGGCTGGAAATTCGAGGTCCTGGAGGGCGATTTGCGGCTTATTCAGGCCCTTGTCGATGGAGAATGGAATGAATCGGAGTTTCTGGTAGTCCCTCCCGGTGGCCGCATTGCCCCCTCGTTTGATGACAACATCATCCGCCCGGAAATGCTCACGGCATGCACTCGTGACCGATAGGGCAACCCCTGTGGTTACCCCGTCCTCGTCCCCACACCGCGCAGCAATGAAAGGAACGGGCAGGCACCAGGCCCTTCCAAGTGGTTGGAAGGCGTGTAGATGATGAGCACACGCTCTACGTTACGGTTGGGGCTGGGGATGTGACCAAATCGCAAGCTAGTCGTCGCGGTGCTATTGATTGGTTAGGAGCTGGATCCAAAGACTCTCACCGGTTGCGGGAAGGCCGTTCGGCTACTATGATGAATCCCCGGCACTCCACAATGGTCATCGGCGGTGTCTCTCCGCGCTGAACACGATCTTTTGCGACGACCACTCGATGGAACGCCCAGGCCAGGACATTCCGACCAAATGGAGGGGTGATTGATGAACGGGTACGAGCGCGTATTGGCGATGATTGAAGGTCGGGAGGTGGACCATTTGCCGCTAATGCCCATTACCATGATGTTTGCCGCGGACGTCATCGGGGTGCCCTACGGCGAGTATGTAAGCGATTATCGTGTCTTGGTAGAGGCCCAGCTCCGCACAGCCGAAGAATATGGGTTCGACTACGTTTCCTGCATTTCAGACCCCGCCCGGGAAGCGGCCGATTGTGGTGCCGTGATTCAGTACTTCGACGATCAACCACCGGCGATCGTGGAGGACCAGGCCCTGCTTGCCGACAAAAAGAAGCTCGCTCAACTTAAGGTCCCTGATCCATGGGGTGGAGGCCGGATGGAAGACCGCGTTCGGGCGGCAGAATTGTTTCGTAAAAAGGTTGGTGGTCAACTCTTCATCGAGGGCTGGATCGAAGGTCCCTGTGCCGAGGCCGCCGATCTCCGCGGTATCAATACTCTGATGCTTGACTTCTATGACGATCCCGCCTTTGTTCGTGATTTGTTCGATTTCATCTTGGAGATGGAACTGGCCTTCGCTAAGGCCCAAATCGAGGCCGGGGCCGACATCATCGGTATGGGAGACGCCGCCGCATCATTGATCGGCCCGAAGTTCTACAATGAGTTTGTTTGGCCCTACGAAAAGAAGATGGTGGATGCCATTCACCAAATGGGTGGGAGGGTCCGCCTGCACATCTGTGGAAACACGAACAAGATTCTGGAGGGCATGGGAAAGCTCGGTTGCGACATTGTCGATTTGGATTTCCTTGTGCCCATGGAGGCCGGCCGCCAAGCCATGGGGCCTGATCAGGTCCTTCTCGGGAATATTGACCCGGTGAAGGTTCTACGGAACGGCACGCCGGAATTGGTCGCCGAGAAACTCGCCGAGTGTCACCGTGCTTCGGGAAAGCGATATATCGTGGGGGCCGGTTGCGAAGTCCCCCGAGGGACGCCGGATGCCAATATGTTCGCGATGAGGGACTATGCCATCAACCATCGTCCGGATGATTTTATCTCCTAAAATCAATTTGACACACCTTGTAAGCCTTGCTTGATAGTGTCATTGACCGCATCGGCCTATAGGAGTGCTTCCATGCTTAAGACGTGGTCGTTTCACCTGCCGACGTTCGTTCGCTTTGGACCAGGGTTGATCCGAAAACTGGGAGAATTAGCCCAAGAGTTCGGTTGGAATGCGTTGCTGGTCGGTTACAAAGACCAGACCGGCATGGAAGAGGTTTATCAACGGGCACAGCGCTCGCTCCGCTCGGCGCGGATGCACATCTTTACCTTTTTCGAGGTTGGACCGGAACCAGACGCCGATCTCGTGCCCCGCGGCGTCGAGATGTACAAGAAGAACCGGTGCGAGGTGGTCATCGGATTAGGAGGCGGCAGTGTTCTTGACGTGGCCAAGGCTATCGGCGCGTTGGTGAAGATGGAGGGTGTCCCATGGGACTTTGCCAACGCGAACGAGGGACACCGGAGGATCACCGAATCAGCCCCCATCATCGCTGTCCCCACAACTGCTGGGACGGGGAGTGAGGTAACGGCTGTGGCCGTGTTGTCGTTCTCGGGCAAGGGTCGGCATCCGGATATGCCCCTCAAGGCAGCCCTTGTGGGAGAAGGACTCCATCCCAAGATCGCCCTAATCGATCCGGAACTTACCGTGGGCAAGTCAGCCTCAACGACGGCCGCATGTGCCGCGGACGCCTTGCTCCAAGCGGTGGAGGCCTGCGTCAGCCGGATGGCCAATCCTTTCTCGACAGTCTTGGCCGGTCGTGCTGCTTGTCTCATCGCGCAAAGCCTGAGAACGGCCCTCAGTCAGCCGCAAGACATTGCCGCGCGATCCGATCTCGCCCTGGCTTCGTGCTTTTCGGGCGCCGCCTATGATGTGACGGGCGTCACTGTGGCCCATGCCATGGCCCAGGCCTTGGGGGCTGTGTTTGGAGTGCCACACGGTTTGGCCGTGGCCATCGCTGGGCCCGTGGCGTTGCGATTCCTTCAACAAACCTGCGCGGAGCCCTTCGCCGAGTTGGGACGGCAGTGTCACATCCTGGCCAATACCCCAGAAGAACAAGCCGGTCGATTCTTGGACACGGTCGAGCAGCTTTTCCGGGACGTGGGGCTACCCGACAAATACACGATCCCGGCCAACGCCCCAAAAGATTATTTAGACCGGCTGGTGCATCACGCCCTCCAGGCCACACCGGAGGCCTGCACCTTAACGCCGGTAAAGGTCGATGAAAGCGTCCTGCGCGATCTCTTCCAAAAGATCCTCAGCCCCGCGTGACCCGGTCAGTACAGGGCCTTCGTCTCACTAGTTTGCATTTTGCGGCTCATGGGGCCAAGTTAGCTGCGAGGTCGCCGCCTTGCGAGTTCTCGCCGTAAGGTGGGGCTGTGTATTCATCATGGATGCGCTTGCCGATCACTTATAGGAGCGGGTCCTGTGCTTGAGCGTGTTCAGAACCGCTATCCGTGCCTCCGCCCTCACTAATCGGCAGCGCTTTTCTCGAGCAAAAATTCCTCCACAAGGGTCACAAACTCACCCAGGATGAGGCACGTGGCACCCCAGATGCGGTGTTGTCCAAAGGTAAAATGCGGCGCCTCATAAGCTTGACCGTGATACTCCCTGGTATGTGAACCGAAGTTCTGCGGGTCTAGCAAATGGTTAAGAGGGACCTCCAGGACCTCGGCGACTTCACACGGTTGCGGGCACATCGTAGGACGTTCTTTTACAACGGCCACCCAGGGATCGACGCGGAAGCGACTTCGCTGGATATAAATCGAGGACAGCCGCCCGAGAATTTGGGGGCGAAAGTGCTCCACTCCAAGTTCCTCGCAAAACTCCCGGATCGCCGCTTCGCGGGAAGTCTCACCGGCTTCGATGGCACCACCCGGAAAACTGACCTGCCCACCATGATCCGGTAAATCGCCCCTCCGTAGTGTCAAGGGCAGCCACCACTGCCCCTCGTGCCAGTAAAGAAGGATCAGCACGGCGGCGGGGCGGGCGTCTGCGGGAATCTTCGAGTAGTCGCGGCCCAAACTCGGTCGCGGCGCGTATTTTGTCCCCATCATCGGCCCTGGCAGAGGTCTTTGCAAACGTCCCTCAAGCCAGGGGATCAATTCCAACGAATTGACGGAGTGCCGATGACGGGCCATATGCGATACGCACTTCGGCAAGTTTGCCTATCCAACAAAACTTAACAAGAGTCTATCCCCAAAAGTCCCCCTCTCCCTCCGGGAGAGGGTTGGGGTGAGGGCAAGCGATCGCCGAAGTCGATCGAGAAAACCGGCAGCGACTCGAGCCACCCTCACCCCCGCCCCCTCTCCCGCCGAACGGGCGAGGGGAGATTATGGGATAGGCTCTAACACGATTCTGAAGTTTTCACTTGAGTCGGCAGGACAGCACACGGGGGTGTGGCCTGCCCGTTTCATTTTTAGGGAGTTGTCTCCTTAATGGCACATCATGGGCCACCGGTCCCCAAAGTATCGATCTCGATAACGCCGCCTTCTTTTCTGGCGTCGATGCGGCCATACGTCCGCGCAGCCCTAAACGTCATCTGGGCATGATCCTTGGCATGGAGGACGAGATTCCGCATCGTGACATTCTCGGCCATCAGAACAGCGTTATCCACTGCATTGATTTCACCCATTTCGCTCGATTCACCTCGCCAGCTCAATGGTCGCCCAAGGTGAACATTCTTGAGTTCAAGATAGGCATTTCCAGACAATTCCAGCGTTGTGCACCCAATGCTCAGCTCGCTAAGGTTGTCGCCCGCAAAGCGGACCTTTCCCGCGCGCACCATCAGTTCGCAGATATGCGTTTTTCCGCGGATGTTCACATCGGTTTTGTCTCCAGAAAAATAAAGTGCCCACATGGGAACTCTGATTTCTGCCGAGCCCCGTTTTAATGTAAGCGAACCGACGCGCAGGGGCTCCGCCAAGTTCGGCGTGAGAAAAATATCGCCCGCAAGATTGTGCCCCAACAAAGAGATGATCGTATCATCGGCCTCTTCCAAAGTGACGACACAAGGCGGGTTACTAGG
>JAKPII010000323.1 GCA_029549885.1 Planctomycetota bacterium | reverse complement strand
GCTTGGCACCCATACGTGATTTCGCGACGGATTCCGGTGTGGGTAAAACTCTTTTCTCTGTGCCCACCCCCAGGGGATTTGGCAAGACTGATTTTGACGTCCTTAACGGCTCAGGCCCGTTTTCTTCGAAGAAACCTTGAGTTTGACCTAGGTGGAAATCATTTAATGCAAAACTTGCGGGGACTAGCCGTAGCCGGCGCCTTTTTTTACGGATCGGAGGCTGAGGAATGGCTAGCGACGGTGGTGAGACGACTTGAACAGCAGTGCCGGGAACAGATTTTGGAACATGGCGAGCATTTTGAACGATCGCCGATGTACCATGTGGATGTTCTGCTGGCGATGGCTGATATTCGTGATGCCCTGGCTGCGGCTCGTAAGACGTACCCCACTTTTCTCGACCAGTATATTGAAAAGATGGCAACTTTCCTAGGAAAGATCTTGCACCCCGATGGCCAGATTCCTCTTTTCGGTGATAGCACCCTTGACTTGACTCCACAACCGAGACAGGTGTTTACCCGACTGCAAATGGGCTTTCCTAGTCTTTGCCCGCCACAGCCACAGTCCTATGCTGTTGGTGACTATTGGATCTATCGTGAACAAGAAAATTTTTTGATCTTCGACGGGGGGCCGGTGGGCCCGGATTACTTGCCCGCTCACGCCCACGCCGACTTGCTGACAGTGGAGGCCTCCTGGGCAGGAACAAGGCTATTCGTGGACGGCGGGGTTTATGACTACGAGGATTCTCCGGAAAGAGCCTACTGCCGCAGCACGGCGGCGCACAATACTGCGGAAATCAATGGGCAGAACCAGTGTGATGTGTGGTCGCGGTTTCGAATGGGGCGCCGGGGCTGGCCAGGGAAACTGCAGACAGGGCTAACGGGAAGATTTCACTGGGCGCGGTGCACTCATAATGCCTACCGACACTTGAACGTACCGAGCGTCGGCCGATGGATTGTCTGCACTGAAGGGGGACCCTGGTGCATCGTTGATTCGTGTAAAGGATCACCTTCAGTCACAATGGCCAGCCGACTACGATTGGCACCAGGATGGATTCCATCGCATGAGACACCGAATAGACTTACTTTGGAGCGCGGATCGGTTCGCTTGTTGGTTGAAAACATTCTGGGTTGCGGGCCCATCAAATGTGACATCGGAAACTATTATCCCGAGTTTCAGAAAGCGGTCCAGATTCCCGTTTTGTACTATGAGACGACCAACAGGGGTTCATGCCAACTTGCGTGGTTAGTTTCTGGCGAGCCTTTCGGGCCCTTTGTGTTTAAACCTCTCAGCCGGGAGGGGGCTCTCGCAGGGAATAGCGTAAGCAAATCTTGATGCGGACTTACAGTCTATCGCAAAAAGTGTCCCTCTCCCTTCGGGCGAGGGATGGGGTGAGGGTAAGCGAATGTCGAAATCGATCGAGAAAACCGGCAGCGATTCGAGCCGCCTTCACCCCCGACCCCTCTCCCGCCGAACGGGCGAGGGGAGATTCTAAGAACAACCAACGCGTTAGATCATACCGCGCGTTGGATTTCCTGTTTTCGATGGACCTCAGCGAAACGAGAAACACCTCGTTTCCATCTCGAGAACAATAGCCATAACCGGCGGGTACCTGTTCGCGTCAATGGCCAGGTAAGGCTTGTTTTAACAATTCACCCGTATTCCACAGACCGGCTAGCCACTAGCGAAACAATGATCCGTTTCGCATTGACTGTGCTCTAAATTCAATTCTCAAAATAAGAAGACACGTTTTTGATTGCACCGGTCTGCGGCTTTCAAGTGTTTTAGGTTTTTTCGGTTTGTCCCTCATAGCGCGGGCCGATTCAATTTCAGTGGCAAGTTTGTACTAAGAATAATTGATACACTTGATACAAACGTTATTTGTGCATTTGAACACTCTGTCAGCTAAGATAGCAATAGAAGACGGTACATAGATCGCATTTTTCCGAGGTGTGCTAAAGACGACGCTTTCCGTGCGAAAAGGAGTATTCGCGAGTTTTCGAGCGAGGTAAACGTGCGTTGAGAGTTTTTAATAAAAGGCGTGACAGGGCCAAATTCCTATGGTGCGAAAGCTAGCTTGTGTTGTCGGCGCTAGGCCCAATTTTATGAAGATGGCCCCGATTCTCCGGGCACTGCGGAGTTATCCGGACATTCGGCCAATTCTTATCCACACAGGTCAGCACTATGATCCGCAGCTCAGTGATGTGTTTTTCCAAGATTTAGAGATGCCGCCGCCGGATATTCATCTAAACGTTGGTTCCGGGTCACATGCGCAGCAGATTGCCCGCATCTTGGAAAAGATGGAAGAGGTCCTTGCTGACGGCGCGCCTGACGGGGGCCGCTTTAGCCGTATCATCGTGGTGGGTGATGTCAATTCCACTCTTGCCGCGGCCCTAGCAGCGGCCAAGCTGGAAATCCCCGTTGCCCATGTCGAGGCGGGGCTGCGAAGCTTTGACCGCAGCATGCCTGAAGAAATTAACCGTCTTGTCACCGACACGTTGGCAGACATGTTGTTCGTTTCTGAGCCTTCTGGTGTTGAGAATCTTCGCCAGGAAGGGCATTCCAATGATCAGATCCATCTCGTGGGAAACGTGATGATCGACACCCTTTTCGCGCTCTTGCCTCGCGCCCAGGGGCTCGACACGCTCGCCCGGTTGGGTTTGCGTCCCAAAGAGTATGCGGTCGTGACGTTGCACCGCCCGGCAAATGTCGATCAACGTGAAACGCTGGGCGGGCTTCTAAAGGTCCTGGCTGATGTGGCTTTACAGCTGCCGATAGTCTTTCCTATTCATCCCCGAACGCAAAAGCGCATTGAGTCTTTCGGCCTTCAACATTTGCTCGATAACCACAAGTCCTCCCGAGGATTGAACGTCACGCCGCCACTAGGCTACCTCGAGTTTCTCTCGCTGACATCTCAAGCCAAGGTGGTGATTACCGACTCGGGGGGACTTCAAGAGGAAAGCACCGCGCTCGGCATTCCCTGCTTAACGGTGAGGCCAAATACCGAGCGCCCCATCACCGTCACGGAAGGGACTAGCACACTGATAGGAAACGATCCTGATAAACTTCGGACGTGTTTGGAGGAGGTTTTGAACGGTCGCTACAAGACCGGTCGCTGTCCAGACTTGTGGGACGGCCATGCGGCGGAGCGGATTGCGGCTATTCTCGCCCACAACTAAGGTTAGCCCTATGAGCCAAACCCGCTCAACATCCCTCGCCATCAAAACCAGGCGAAAAACTGCGACGTTGTCTCTTTCGCGACTCGCCTGACGTTTTCTGTCTTTCTTTTCCATTTTCGTCTCCGTTTCCTGATTCATTCTGCTATGCGGACCTCGAAATGAGGTCCGCTTTTTTTATTTCATGCTGGGTCTGACGCTGATTGCATCAGGCAAGGATGTGCGGAATAATCTGTTGGAAATGGCATCTTTCTTCTAAAGTCACATAACACCGCCGTCATTTATTGTGAGCTTGAGGATAAAAAGATAATGAATCGTTTGCCGCCATTAAGTTGCATAATGTGGCTATGCCTTCAGATGGTGTCACTCGAATGCGTCGCCTGGCAGAATGCCGTATCTGGACCCGATCCTACGGTGATCGCTGTGGATTCCAATGGGGCTTTGTCCTATTACGCCTTTGTCACGGGGCGCGGAATCCCGGTTCTTCACTCGACCGACTTGAAGTCTTGG
>JAKPII010000196.1 GCA_029549885.1 Planctomycetota bacterium | reverse complement strand
GAAACCACAACATGACCCCGACAAGCCAGTAATAGCTCGACGGCCCTACAGAACGAGTCGCCCAGACGGCGTGATACCCTCAGAATTGCTTGTCCCGCGCATTGGAGAATATCCCGGGCATAGACAAGTTGGTCAAATTGGGAGCAAGAATGGGCAATGGCCTCCATGCCAACGATCTCCTGGGCAAAAGCTCCACACCCGCCAAAGAGCCCCCAACATTGGGGTCTCAAAACCCGACCTACGTCCCCGAAATTATTACGGATTTCGCAGACTTGTTCGTCCACGATTCGCCAATTCGTCGGAGGAAATTGTAGCTTGGGCGGAAAACTTCAGCAACGTGACTGCATCTTGGAACCCGACTATGCCGGTATATGTGGAAAAGATGGGTGGCATGTAACATGTGGGCAAGACACGAAACTTGGCAATATGGGGATTGTACGAGAATCGCGACGAGCCTCCAAAAGGGCAATCGGCCGAAAATCTCCTCCGCGTGATGTTCACTGCCACTAAGGACGGATAAATGCTGTCACTTTTCGGCCACTGCATCCCGGTCGTTTGCCGCTACGCCCTCAAGTTTGGCTTTCAACATTGCGACCTGTTCCGGCCTGTTCTCGGCTTGGTCCTCCGCTTCGTAGGGGTCGCTCGCTAGGTTGTACAGTTCCACCCGCTCTGATTCGGGACCGGTGGCCCGGTGAATGATGAGTTTCCAATCTCCATCACGAATGGCAACCGAACGAAAACTTGGACCGACCGTGTAGATCGTTCGCGGAGACGGCTCGGCGGCGCCCGTTAAAAACGGCCAGATATTTTCCCCATCCCATTTAAGCGGTTTTTCGGGGCGATATCCCGCGAGTGCGCAGAAAGTCGGCATCCAATCGGTAATGTGAACCGGATGAACGTACTTGCCCGGCTTCAGGACACCTGGCCATCGGGCCACCGTGGGGACGCGAATGCCCCCCTCATAGACGGTCCCTTTGTTTCCTTTCAGAGGGCGGTTATTGGCGCCGGATCGCCCCGGCGCGTAGCCATCGGGCGGGTAGGCAGGATCATCATTGCGCGCCGTGGTCCCGCCATTATCGCTTGTAAAAACTACGAGGGTCTGAGAAGTTTTGCCGGACTTTTCCAGCACCTCGAGCAGCTTGCCTACGGCCTCGTCAAGATGGATGATGCAGGCGGCATATTCCCGAAGAGATGGTTCCTCAATCGAGGGGGGAACCCGTTTGAGATATGCTTCTGGTTCACGAATGGGAATGTGTACCGCCGTAAACGGCACATAGAGGAAGAAGGGCCGTTCGCCGCGGGATTGAAGCCATTGTATAGCCTCTGCTGTGATCAGGTCCGTCACGTGTCCCTCTTCTCGGATTAACTGGCCGTTTCGGTGCCAAGTATAGGTAAATGGTCCCGTCTTGTAGCGGTGATCCCAAGGACCGACGCCGCCGGCTAAAGAACCGTAACTATGATCGAACCCAAACAACTGCGGCCCCCAATCGGTTTTAGAACCCAAATGCCATTTTCCACAAACGGCCGTATCGTAACCGACTGATTTCAAGGCGCGGGCGAGTGTGACGGTATCCCAGGGCAAGGCCCGTTCATTTTGCGGAGTAGAAACGCCAAACCGTGAGGCGTAACGCCCCGTCAAAAAGGCTGCCCGTGTGGGACTGCAAACCGGATAAACGTAATGCTGTTCGAGTTCAACACCTTCCGAAACCAATCGGTCGAGGTT
>JAKPII010000313.1 GCA_029549885.1 Planctomycetota bacterium | reverse complement strand
TGTGTGCAACTGGCAGCAGCACATCATCCCCATGGTATTGCACGACACGGATGCCGAGCTTGGCAAATTGGTCGGCGAAGAATTGCTCCGTGATAGCGACCTCCCCAAAACCTACACGGGCCCAAGCAGGATCATCCTCCCCACAGTTCGGGGTCTACTTACACGCGGGGAATCACTTCGGCTGAAAGTCATCCTCCTGGGTTTTGAGAATCCTGATGCCACCCTATTGTGGCGTTCCCAGGGGGAGGGTGATTACCGCACAGTACCGCTCTCTCACGTAGCACGAGGCGTTTATCAAACGCAAATCCCTGGCGAGCAACTCCCTGAGATTGTCGAGTACTTTGTGGAGGTGCAGGACAAAACCCGGATTATGCGTTATCCCGCCACGGCGCCGACATTTGGACTCACCACTGTGGTGGCACAGTAGGCACCCTTTCTAACCATTTCATTCGCACGATGCATCAAACCCACAGAGCAATTTTTTGACAGGATGCCTCTTGGGAACACCCACACGCCGATTTTAACAGAACGTACAGTCACAAATATTCGGCCTTCGTTGCCGTCGGCGGATGAACATTATAAAATTGAAGTTTTGGCAATTTCGCTCACCTGACGCCATAAGCGCCAGTTCGCTAGCAGTCCAAAATTATAATGCCACCGAGCGCCAATTGGTCACTCAATATTGCCGTACTGGCGCCAACGGACAATAGCCTGGAAATACCCAAATAAGGAGTACAAACCCATGACAATGGACAAAAGTCTCCGCATTCGAAAGGCCTTGGTCAAGGTGCGGAGCGTTTTGACCCGTGCCGAAAGGATTAAGCGTCTTCAGCAGCTTGAACAGTTCGGCGAGGATCGCTCCCCCCTTGGCTTGCCAAAGGTCCGCGTGCCAAAAATCTCCATGAAGAAGAAAAAGAAGAAGGCTAAGGAAGAGGCGGCTAGCGGTCAGGCGGCAAAGAAGTAACGGGTCGCCGTTTTCGGCCTCCCGGGTCAGGTCCTTCATCGGCTGCGGGGCGATTTTAACGCGTCACCAGCGCGAGGTGTTTGTCTATGCGCGTGACTTTGGAGTATGGCCGGACGGGTCTGAACGTCGAATTGCCCGACGCAAACGTCGTCAAGGTCCTCCGCTATCGACCCGCAGAAGTGCTGCCTGACCCACGTGCTACCATCCGGGAGCTTTTGTGGCGACCAATCGGAACTCCGCCGTTGCCGGAAATCGCCGTGGGGCGACGTTCTGCCTGCATTGCCATTTGTGACATCACGCGCCCTGTTCCCAACGAAGTGATCCTCTCCGAGCTACTGCCTTTATTGGAGGAGTCTGGCATACCCCGTGAGAGGATCACGATTCTGATTGCGACGGGGTTGCACCGACCGAATCTCGGGGACGAACTGGTCGAGATCATCGGCAAGTCGATTGCTGAGAACTACCGGGTAGAAAATCACAATGGCCAGGCGCTCTCTGAACATGAGTTTCTTGGGGAAAGTCCCCGCGGCGTCCCTGTTTGGATCGATCGCCGGTACATTCAGGCAGATTTGAAGATCACAATCGGACTGATTGAGCCGCACTTTATGGCGGGCTACTCCGGTGGGCGTAAGTTGATTTGTCCCGGATTGGCCGCCTTGGAAACCGTTCGCGCCTGGCATTCTCCCAAATTTTTGGAGCACCCTAACGCCCGGGCAGGCGTTCTCGAAGGAAACCCCGTCCACGAGGAAAACACGTGGATTGGCCGTCGCGCCGGGTGTGATTTCATCGTTAACGTGGTCCTGGATGAGCATCGAAAAATTGTCCATGCCGTTGCCGGCGACATGGAAGAGGCCTTTCTGGACGGTGTTCGCTTTGTAGAAAAGGTCGTCTGGGATACCGTCCCGGAACCGGTGGACGTCGTCATCACAACGGCGGCAGGCTATCCCCTGGACGCCACGTTTTACCAGTCGATCAAGGGGATGGTGGCGGCGGAGCCAATCGTCAAGCCGGGCGGCACCGTTATCCTTGCGGCGGAAATTTCGGAAGGAATCGGTAGCCCAGAATTCCGCCGTATCTTTGAGGAAAACAGTTCCCTCGACGAGTTCCTCGACCGCATTACCAAGGGTGATTACTTCCGCATGGACCAGTGGCAGTTGGAAGAGATGGCCAAGGTGCGGCGGAAGGCCCGCATCGTGGTCGTGACCGGTGGGCTGACATCAGATCAACTTTCCCGACTCTTTGTGGAAAGTGCCCCAACGGTTGAAGACGCGGTCGCAGATTGCCTCCGGCGTTATGGACCACAAGCTACCATCGCAGTCATGCCAAAGGGACCTTATCTTGTGGCGGACGTCGCCCGCTGATTTTATTGCTGCCAAAGAAGCCGGTTGAAATCACCGTGGCGAACGTTCCACCCAGCGGAACCATCTCGGCGCTCGAGAATCTTCGAGAATCTTTCAGACCGAAGCCCCTGCCGGCATTCGGTTCCGTTTCCGCTGGAAGACGATCTGCTCTTGAATGGACGGCGGTACCTGCCGGTAACAGGCAAACTCCAGCGTGAATGTCCCTTGGCCCTGGGTAAGGCTTCTTAAGGTGGTCGAGTAGCCGAACGTCTCGGCCAGAGGCACCTCGCCTTCAATCCGCACCAGGTTTCCCAGTGACGTCGTTCCGAGGACAACGCCGCGCCTGCTGATCAAGTCACCAACGACGTTGCCCTGTGCCGTCTGCGGGCATTCGATCTCAATTTTCATGATCGGCTCCAAAAGGGCCGGTTTGGTCTGCGGGAAGGCCTCTCGCATCACTTGCTGGGCACAAATCTGAAACGCCAGATCAGAGCTATCAACCTCATGGTATGAGCCATCTTCTACGATGACCTTAAGGCGAACGATGGGGTAACCGGCCAGAGGTCCTTTTTCCAGGGAACTTCGCAGCCCCTTTTCAATGGCAGGGATGAATTGCTTGGGGATGTGTCCCCCAAAAATGCATTCCTCGAAGACGAATGTCTCTTCGCAGTCTTCGGGAAGCGGTTCCATGCGACCGACAATATGCGCATACTGGCCAGCACCGCCTGTTTGCTTTCGGTGTCGGACGTTGAAACTGGCCGGTTGCGTGGGGGCCTCACGGTAATTCACCTTCGGGGCACTGACGAGCACGTCAACGCCGTATTCGCGGCGAAGGCGCTCCACGTAAATATCCAGGTGCAACTCGCCCATGCCGGCAATGAGCGTCTCACCGCTTTCCTCGTCGATGGTCACCTGGAGCGTCGGATCTTCGCGCCGAAAGCGGGCCAAAGCCTTGGCCAGGCGTTCCGCCGAGCCGCGTTCCACCGGCGTGATGGACATCTTGATGACGGGTTCGGGGACGTGCATCCGCTCCAAGTGGCACATCGGATACGACTCGCAATAGGTATCACCGCTTATCGCATCGATGCCCAGAACTGCCACAATGTCGCCTGCGGTGGCCGCCTCGATGTCCTCCCGCTTGTCGGCATGCATGCGGACGATTCGACCGAACCGCTCGCGTTTACCAGTCCGCTGGTTGTAATAGGAACTCCCCTTGCGAAGCGTTCCCTGATAGACCCGCAAAAAGGTCAAGGCCCCATAAGGGTCCTCCATCAATTTGAAGGCCATGGCAACGGCCGGGGCCTCCGGGTCGGCTGTTAGCAACAAAGGCGATTGGTCCTCGCCGGGAGGAATGGCCGTGACTTCCACCTCCAGCGGCGACGGCAGAATCCTCACAATAGCGTCGAGCAAAGGTTGGACACCTTTGTTCTTGAAAGCCGAACCCAGGAACACCGGCGTCATCTGGAGGGAACACGTTGCTAGCTTGGCCACACGCCAGATAAGCTCCTCGGAAGGCTTTTCCTCGGCCAGAAGGACTTCCAATAGTTCGTCACTATACATGGCCAGCGATTCGAGCATCTGCTGCCTGGCCTTTTCTGCGTCTGCGCGGAGATCGGCCGGTATCGGCTCTCGGCGGACGTGCTCACCAAACTGACCGTCAAAAAAGACGGCCTCCATACTCACCAAATCGATGACGCCGCGGAAATCGGCCTCCCGACCGATGGGGAGCTGCATCAGGATGGGTTCCCCATCCAATCGTTCCTTCATTTGCTGGACGACCCGAAAGGGATCCGCCCCGACGCGGTCCATCTTGTTGATAAAGGCCACCCGCGGGACATGATACCGCCGCATCTGGCGATCGATGGTCAGTGATTGGGCCTGCACTCCACCTACGGCGCAGAGGACAAGCACCGCCCCATCGAGGACCCGTAAACTCCGTTCAACCTCAATGGTGAAATCGACGTGCCCAGGGGTATCAATCAAATTGATGACAGCCTCTCCCCAGCGGACGGTGGTGGCGGCACTCGTGATTGTGATCCCCCGTTCCCGTTCCAACTCCATGAAATCCATGGTAGCGCCGGGGCCATCACCTTTCACTTCCCCAATGCGATGAATCCGTCCGGTGTAATAGAGAATCCGCTCGCTCAACGTCGTCTTTCCCGAGTCGATATGAGCGGAAATCCCAATGTTGCGGATGTTCTTCAAAGGTTCGGCGTTCGGCATGTGTGTGATACGTTTTTCGATAGTCTCACCCGTTACGATTGTTCTTTTGATACGCTTACCCCGATACCCCTTTTGGTCGTCCCACAAGGTGATAAGCACCGGAAACAAGCATCGGCTTCTGGCGGGCGGGATCGCTGCATGCGCTGTGAAGCGCCCCTGAGGGACTACGTAGCAGGCCGATTACACCGGCCCATAGCGTAACACCTCGACAGGCACCCTCATGAACACACGGAATGGTCTCCCCCGCCACCCAGCTACCATCCACCATTCTAGCCGACCTGGTCCCTCCCCCGGCAATAGCTGCCCACAGACCTTTCGAACTCTCTCACCTAGCTGTGCTGAAGGAACAGCCCCGGCATAGAAGGGATAAATAGGGTGGGAATTTTCAAGTAGATCAATTATAAACCCTTTCCGCGCGTTTGTCCACCATGCGAGGATTGAAACCCCGTAGGGGCAGGCCCCCGTGCCTGCCCCAAAATGCAATTAGCGTTAATCACGCCCGGCTCTGCGCGAAATCGAAACGACCGGATGCCCGACCAAACGGAAACCGCTCGCCGTGCGCAGAAACGGGGCAACCACAGGGGGTTGCCCCTACGATTGACGCGATGGACGAAACGGTGGCGATCCGGTCGCCGGGGACGGCGATGATTCCGGCACGGATTGGGGAGGGACGGCGTCCCCGCCGTCCGCGCACCATGAACACACGTCTGCGTCGCGCCATCGTTCGGTCGCCGGGGACGGCAACCCTCCCGCTAAGGAATTGGGCGGGACGCGCTCTGTGACGTCCACCGTGTTTTTCCCTCGTTTCCTCCCGTTGCTTCCGCGTGGGTACGTCTATATTGGCCTCAGCCACGACAGAGCGTGGCCCTCCCGGCTCTTACCTCTGTAACACAAGGAGTCGCTGGCCCGTGGTGGCGTCCCACACGATGGCTAGCTTGTCGTCGGATGCCGTCAAAATCCACCGCCCATCCGGGCTAAAGGTCGCAGAGCAAACCGCCCTCGTGTGCCCTTCAAGTACCACGAGCTCCTTTCCGCTGTCCGCATCCCAGAGGATGGCCGTCTTGTCCCGCGATGCGGTCACGATCCGCTGATCCAGCTTCGGTCGAACACGGCAACGCAAACGGGTCTGTCAAGCGTGGCGCCGTCAATGGATCGCCGCGGCAACCTCGAGCGGCCTCGGTGGGTCCTGTGATTCGGCTTGCGCGGCATTATTGACAGTCGTTAGTTCAGAATCTACAATCCCCGTTTCAAGATCGATTGGTCGATTGCGACAAGTTCCCGACAGCAACTATTCGTGTCAATTTGTCAGAGTAGGTCTCACAGGAAAGGGAGGTTAACTCGATGTCCGGACAAGCCGGTATTGTCAACGTCATGAAGGAAACCCGGTTGTTCCCGCCGCCGCCTGAGTTCTCCGCTAAGGCGCGGATCAAGACGATGGAACAATACAGGGAAATGTGGGAAAGGGCCAAGAATGATCCAGAGGGATTTTGGGGCGAATACGCTCAGGAGCTTTTCTGGTTTAAGCCCTATGAAAAAGTCTTGGAGTGGAATGAGCCGTTTGCGACGTGGTTCAAGAATGGCCAAACCAACATCTCATACAATTGCCTGGATGTCCACTTGAATACCTGGCGACGCAATAAGGTCGCTTATATCTGGGAAGGCGAGCCGGGTGACGTCCGCGTGCTGACCTACGAGATGCTCCACCGTGAGGTCTGCAAATTTGCCAATGTCCTCAAGAGCATGGGAATTCAAAAGGGCGATCGCGTTTCGATCTACATGCCGATGATCCCCGAATTACCTATCGCCATGCTCGCCTGTGCCCGAATCGGCGCAATTCATTCGGTCGTGTTTGGGGGATTTGCCGCCGAGGCCCTGGCCGAACGCAACAACGATGCCCAGGCGAAAATGGTCATTACAGCCGACGGGGGTTGGCGGCGTGGTAAGATCGTTCCGCTCAAGGAGAACGTGGACATCGCACTGGAGAAGTCCCCGTCCGTGAAGCAGTGCATCGTCGTGAAGCGCACCGGTCAGGAAATCAACATGGTGCAAGGTCGGGACTTCTGGTGGCACGATTTGATGGCGAAGGCCTCGGCCAATTGTCCCGCTGAACCAATGGACAGTGAAGCCCCGCTATTCCTCCTTTACACCAGTGGTTCAACCGGCAAACCGAAAGGCGTCAAGCATACCACGGCCGGTTATAACCTGTATGCCAAGAAGACCATGGAATGGGTATTCGACGTGCGCGATGAAGATGTCTATTGGTGCACGGCGGATATTGGTTGGGTCACAGGGCATACCTATATCGTGTATGGCCCGCTGTCGGCAGGTGTCACCACGGTGATGTATGAAGGTGCTCCGAACTGGCCTGCCGAGGATCGCTGGTGGGACATTATCGAACGGTATCGCGTCAACATCCTTTACACGGCCCCCACGGCCATTCGCACGTTCATCAAGTGGGGCGATGAACATGTCGAAAAACACGATCTCTCGAGCCTGCGGCTGCTGGGGAGTGTGGGTGAAGGAATTAACCCGGAAGCCTGGATTTGGTACTACGAAAAGATCGGTGGTGGTCGTTGCCCAATTGTGGATACGTGGTGGCAAACCGAGACCGGAGGCATCATGATCTCGCCGCTTCCTGGTTGCACGCCACTCAAGCCCGGCAGCGCCACCCTCCCATTGCCTGGCGTTGTCCCCGAGATCGTGTCAGAGGATGGTAAACCCGTTCCGGTGGGCACCGGCGGTTGGCTTGTCATTACCAAGCCTTGGCCGGGGATGTTGCGCGGCATTTGGGGAGATGACGAACGTTATAAGCGGCAATACTGGTCCGACATCCCCCACAAGTACCTAGCCGGCGACAATGCCCGAATTGACGAGGACGGCTACATCTGGATCATGGGCCGCATCGACGATGTGCTGAATGTGTCGGGTCACCGACTCAGCACCATTGAAGTCGAAAGCGCCCTGGTCAGTCACCCCGCCGTGGCAGAAGCTGCCGCTGTGGGACGTCCCCACGAAGTCAAAGGCGAGGCCATTTGCGCCTTCGTGACCCTCGCTGAGGGGTATGAACCGAGTGAGCAACTTAGGCAAGAGTTGAAGAATCACGTGCGGAAAGAAATCGGTGCCCTGGCCGTGCCCGACGATATCCGCTTCACCACGGCCTTACCCAAGACGCGAAGTGGTAAGATCATGCGGCGGCTCTTGCGTGATATCGCTGCAGGACGCGAAACCGTTGGCGATACCAGCACGCTGGAGGATTACAGCGTCCTAGCACGGCTCCGTGCCGGCGAGGAAGGGTAACGCCCACCACAGCTTAACACCTTTTACGAGGTGAACGAACAAACGACCCGTGGTCTAGCGATCACGGGTCGTTTTTTGTTATTTGGAAAAAGAAGAAGCAGGTCCCCAATTGCCGGCAATCGCTCGCCAGGTTTCACCGATCTGCAACGACCACATTTTTCAAGGTACCGATCCCTTCGATCTCGACTTCGACGACGTCGCCATCCCGCAGGAAAACCGGTGGCTTGCGGGCAAAACCAACACCGCCGGGCGTACCGGTGAAGAGAAGGTCTCCTACTTCCAACGTGCAGACTTGGGAGACATAGGCGATCAACTGCGGGATATTAAAGATGAATTGGTTTGTGTTGGACTGTTGCATAACCTGGCCATTGAGAATCAGTCGCACTCCCAGCGCGTGCGGATTGCTAATTTCGTCACGTGTCACCAAATAGGGACCGGTGGGCGCAAAGGTGTCGAACGATTTTCCGAGCAACCACTGTCCTCCGGGCTTCTGCATCTGCCAATCTCGAGCCGACACATCATTGCCGCACATATAACCGGCCACGTAATCGAGGGCCTCGTTCTCGGGGATGCGCCGTCCGGCCCGGCCAATTACCACCACCAGTTCCGCTTCGTAATCGACGTTGGCCGATTCTCGGGGCAAACGGATGGGTTCTTCTGGGCCGATGATCGCCGTGGGGAACTTATTGAAGATCACGGGTTCCGGCGGGGGCGTCGCCCCTGTTTCCCGTGCGTGATCACTGTAATTTAACCCAACGCAAATAACCTTTTGTGGATGAGGAATGGGGGCCAACCGTTTTACCTCGGTCTCCAAAACGGTACCTCGTTGAAGTACCCTTTCCAGGAGCGGCTTTGCCCGTTCGCCCATACGAAGCAAAGCAATTATGTCCGTTGGCAATTCCGGTTCATTTTGCTGAAGATCGAGCACCTTCCCTTCGCGGAGAATCCCCACGCGCGGACCGAGGGGACCTTTGTACGTGACCAATTTCATGACATCTTCTCCCTGGTTTCGGTTACCAATATCCGGATCATTTCACTCAGAGTCTATCCCAGAAAGTCCCCCTCTCCCTCCAGGAGAAGGTTGGGGTGAGGGCAAGCGATCGTCGGAATCGATCGAGAAAACCGGCAGCGAATCGAGCCACCCTCACCCCCGACCCCTCTCCCGCCGAACGGGAGAGGGGAGATTATAAGATAGGCTCTTAATGGTGAGGCATCCATCCGTTGAGTAATCAAATGAGTATAACGGCTCGTCTGACATTCTGCAGTCCTCCTGCGACACGTGCACAATCACAAGTTGCAGTAATCTTTCGCTCACGATCGACGGCACCAACAAAAAACCGGTCTGAAACAGCGTGTTCCAGACCGGTCCTGCGGGATAGTCCCGATGCCGACGGTTTAGATCAAAGATGCTTCACTGGGTAGCCGCCGTCGACGTGTCGGGCGATCCCTGCGCCGAAGCCCCCGCAGAGCCAGCTTCGGCGCCGGAGGCATTTTCGGCCGATTGGGTTGACTGGGCTGGTGCCGCTGATTCATTCGATGGAGGGGCAGCCTCCTGACCCGTCGGTTCGGCTGGCTTTGTGGCTTCAGCCTTGATCTTTTCGGCTTCCGCTTTCAAGGCCTCGGCCTGTTTGCGCGCCTCCTCGACAGCGGCCTGCTGCTTCGCCAAGTCCTCCTTAGCAGCTTCTAACTTTTGCTGCTCTGCCTGGAGTGCCTGGCGGGCCTTCTCCAAATCTGCCTTGGCGGCCTCAACCTTTGCCATTTCGGCCTGGGCCTGTTCCATCAGCGCTTTTGCCTTCGCGGTGAGATCAGCAGCTTCCGCCTTCGCCTTTTCTGCCGCAGCCACGTCGGCTTTGGCCTTTGCGGAAGCAGCCTCGGCCTCGGCCTTCGCCTTCAGGGCTGCTTCCGTTTCCTGGCGAATCTGGACCAACGCCTTGGCGGCCTCTTCCTTCACAGCAGCCAATGCTTTTTCGACGGCTTCTTTCACGGCCTCGGCCTCCTTCTTGGCGGCCTCTGCCGCTGCTTTCGCTTCTTCAGCCTCCTGCTTTGCTTGCTCCAACTTGGCCCGCTCTTGCTGAAGAGCGGCTACGGCTGGACTGACCCGCCGGCACGCCAACCGCTGAAACAGGCCGGGGCGTCGGCTCAACAGTCCTGCGGAGGCGGTCTCGGCGACCATTCCCATCATGAGAAGGGCCCCCGCCGCCATGACGACAACTCTGTACTTCATGCGGTGTCCTCCTTTTCAATCAAAACCCCGGCGAAGCCATCTGTGAGGACCACCCTCAACATCACCAAGGGGCTTCGCACTACTTAGTTAACCTCAGATGCAGGCTACTTACCATCAGAACGTAGGCTGCCAAAATTATCGAATATGTGGGTCGGCAAATAAACAGGGGCTGGGTTATTGCCCCCACTCTGGGGAAAACATGACGCACGCGGAATTGCCCGGCGGTATGCCCTAACTTTCCCGCTCCCTCAATTTTTAGGATAATTGCCGATCACAACGATTGCACGATGGGCAAGCAGCACGCGTGGTGTCATTCGATCTTTCCATCCGACTGTGGGAGGCCGTCCACCGTGAAAACTTACTTTAAAAGAACACACACTGTGTTGGGGCACCTCTCGGCCTGGTGCGTTCGCTGGATCGCCTCGGTGGGCTGCGCTATCGCCGTTTTCATATCTTCAATGACCTCCGCCGATGATTGGCCGCAGTGGCGGGGGCCAAACCGAGATGGCATCTGGCGAGAAACGGGCATCACCCGACAGTTTTCTGGACCGGAGGTTAAATTGCGATGGCGGACCAAGATCGCGGGCGGGTATAGTGGTCCAACGGTGGCCGATGGCCGAGTCTTTGTCACCGATCGACTCACCGAGCCGGAAGAGGTCGAACGTGTGCATGCCTTCGACTGGCAAACGGGGCAGTGTCTGTGGACCTTCAGCTATCCTTGTGTCTATCGAAACGTCACGTACCGGACGGGCCCAAGGGCGTCTGTGACCGTTCATGAAGGGCTAGCCTACGCCCTGGGGACCATGGGTGACCTGCACTGTCTGGACGCCGAAACGGGCACAGTGGTCTGGAAAAAGCGGGCTGGTCAAGATTGGGAAGTTCGTGTCCCCACGTGGGGTGTCGCGGCTGCGCCTCTCGTGGAAGGCGACCTTCTCATCGTCCAAATTGGTCTCGAAGATGGCTGCGTCGTCGCGCTCGACCGAAAGACGGGCGAACTTCGCTGGAAGGCCCTCCCAGATCAGGCCTCGTATTCTGCCCCGATCACGATCACCCAGGCCGGACGGCGCGTCGTTGTGTGCTGGACCGGCGAACGCCTTGCGGGACTCGATGCCCTTACGGGAAAACTACTGTGGGACGTACCTTTCCCTCATCGACGATGGATTGATGGCATCATCACACCTGTCTGGGACTCAAGCACGAACCGCCTATTTATCAGTTGTTTTGATTGCGGGTCACTCATGTTACATGTTGATTCTAATGACTTGCATGTGCAGAAAATTTGGCGACGCCAGGGCCAAAACGAAATTAACACTGATTCTTTACACATACTCATGGGAAATCCGGTTATTAAAGAAAATTGGATTTTTGGCGTTGACAGCTATGGACAATTTCGCTGCTTGGACGCCAGGAGTGGCGATCGGATCTGGGAGGACTTGACACTTACCTCGCAACTTCGGTGGGGAACGTTACACATGGTGCAGCAGGCGGATGTGGTCTGGATGTTCAACGATCGGGGCGAGCTAATGATCACAGAATTAACGCCACAAGGTGTCCACGTCATTTCTAAGGCACGGCTACTGGCCCCCACCCGTGGGCAACTAAGTCGGGGCCCGGGCGTCACGTGGTCGCATCCGGCATTTGCCCACAGGCACGTTTTTAACCGAAATGACGAGGAACTTGTGTGCGCCGATTTGTCCGAAGGGGCCCAATAAAGCGAGTGTTTTTCCCTTGCAATGCCGAACGTCCTCCAAGTCATCCTTGCCTTTTTAGTCCCCAGTACCGAGTATGTCCGGTGGCTAAAAAAGGAACCCGGCGGAACTTTTTTCGCTTCAGATTGTTCACAAATAAGGGAGCATATACTATAATCGAAATAGAAGGCGCATGACATGCGGCTCTTCTCGGGGGCTACCGGGCGGGAAGACGTATGGTTGGCCAGCAGGTCGGAAGATAGGTTTCGAAAAGGGATTCTTCCGATCCATCCCATTTTGTGTGCGCGTCGGCAAGGGGCGGTGCCGCGAGCAGTTCCCCACCCTTGGCACCGAGGCTGAGGCGTTGATTTTTTGTGCAATTCAGGGCAGGCAACGCAGGGTGTTGGTTGGATCGTTAGTGTTCAAATGTTCAGTTTGGTCTCGTTTGCTCACTCTTTGGAGGTGTTTCATGAAAGGTTCAAATCGCATGGTGAGACGAGCGTTTACGCTTGTCGAATTGTTAGTGGTGATTGCCATCATCGGAATTTTGATTGCCTTGCTTTTACCGGCGGTCCAGGCTGCGCGAGAGGCTGCGCGACGGTCACAGTGCACAAACAATCTCAAGCAAATTGGCTTGGCCTTGCACAATTTCCACGATGTTTATGGGGTGTTTCCGGTAGGTCAGCCGGATGATGACAATGACAACTACTCCTGGAGCGCGTACATCCTTCCGTTTATGGAACAGAAGTCGATGTATGATACCCTTGTGGGCGGCGGCGCGGCCCTCGTTTACATCCCCGGCGGCGACAACCTTAAAGTCCATGGTGCGATTAGGGAAATTCCCGGTGTCTCGCCCGCCCTACCGAGCGGCCACCCTGTGCGGAATACCGACTCGTACAACTGGTGGACCCAGGTGAGAAATAATCATGGGAATCCCAGCAACCTGAACAATGTTGGTGCCAAGACCGTTATCAACAGCTACATTTGCCCCAGCGATGTTTTGCCGAAGCAAGACAACAACGGTTACGGAAAGTCCAATTACTGCTGTAGCCTCGGCAGCGATGATGAGCCATGGGTTAATCAATACATGAGTGGAGGACTTAGCTGGAGCGAGCCATCGGCGTCTCTTCAAAACGGGATGTTCCGATTGGCCCAGACAAATGACTACCATTTCGTGACAACCTTCTCAGAGATCATTGACGGTACGAGCAACGTCATCGCCGTTGGTGAGGTTTCTGAAAGCCCCAACATCTCGCGAACCCAGACGGACCGCATGTTTCCCCTTTGGGCTGGTGGCAACAATGACTGGGACGGCCAGTGGCGGATTAGCTCTTGGGCACGTGTCGCTGGTCCTTACGCAGTCATTAACTGCAAAGATACGATGCCCATTGGCTCTGTGACCCTGGCCGATTACGCTTTCGGGAGCAAGCACCCGGGCGGTGCGAACTTCCTGCTCGGCGATGGCTCTGTCCGGTTCCTGTCTGAAACGATTGACGGAACCCTCTATGGCCGGCTAGCCGATATCCGGGATGGCAATCCCGTAACCATGCCGTAGTTTGCATAGGGGATTACAAGTCGCCAAAACCGTAATCCTAAGTTTGGCGATCACGGGTGGTTAATAAGGCGGCTGTCGTTGGCAACGGTAGCCGCCTTGTATCATAATAATTTGGTGTCTGTGGCGGCGTTCGTGCGCGGGATGTGATGTCGATTTCAGGAGGCGTCCCTATGAGTCTAGCAATGCAATGTTTGCGTGTGTTTCTCGTTCTGGCTGTGGCGGGAGTGCTTGCTACGGCAATCGGTTGTTCCAAGAGCGGGGCAGCCTACAGGACAGCTCCCGTCAAAGGGAAAGTCATTTATAACGGTCAGCCGGTGACCAGTGGCGGGATTCGTCTGCAGCCCATCGCCGTCCCAGGTGCTTCGGAAAGTAACCCCGGCAAACCGGCCGGTGGAGAGGTGCGGAGTGACGGAACGTTCGTCTTGTCAACTTACAAGGATGGCGACGGGGCCGTCGTCGGCAGGCATAAAGTCTCCTACATCCCGTTCTCCAAAGGCGCGGAGACGTACGAAGACAAGCCGGAGCCGTCCCCTTACCTTGGTTTGGTCCCCAAAGAACAAGAGGTTGAAATCAAACCAGGCCAAAATGAGCTCACCATTGAGCTGGTGCCGATGACGCAACGTTGAAATGTGTTAAGCAAATAACGTTTTTCACGAGACGATTGACCCGTCAAAGCTATCCTATCGCTCACTGACGGTTCGCCTGTGACTCGCAAGAAAGCCCACCTGACCGCCGCGACGTGGATCGCGGCTTATTCTTTATTACTGCCACGGTCTCCGCGGTACATCTGCAACTTCTCGGGACCAACGAGATGGTCTGGTCGCCGAGGACGGCGACGCTCCCAGGGGAGGTACGGCGTCTCCGCCGTCCGACCATTCGGTCCCTGAGGATGGCAAGCCTCCTACGGGAGGGACGGCGTCCCCGCCGTCCAATGATTTGGTCACCGAGCACGGCCTCCCTCTTATAAATTCGGTCGCCGGGGACGGCGACCCTCCCAGGTCACGGGCAGCAATGACTATTCAATCACAGGCGTTTTTCGGCCAACGTGCCACGCCTGCCGTGATCGGTGGCCTGGACTTTCTTAACAGATCTCTGAGCAAATCGCCGGAGGCTACCCCGTAGATTCCAATCGTTGAACGCAACCGAATCGCAAGCACCCACTGTATCATCGGACAGCCAGCTTCGAGCGATGGTGTAATGACAACCAGATTGCCAAAAAAGAGCAGCCGGTCCAAAAGAATCCGGGGAGGCACTTGATTCTTTGGACCGGCTTGCTTGGGCGGAGAGGGGTGGTGCGATGGATGTTCCATCACCCTTATACGTATTATACCTCATCTTTTCGCAAATGCGATTCCCTCTCCTAAGGTCTATCTCAAGGCTCCCTCTCCCTCTGGGAGAGGGTTGGGTGAGGGCAAGCGATCGTCGGAGTCGATCGAGAAAACCGGCGGCAATCCGAGCCACCCTCACCCCCGGCCCCTCTCCCGCTGAACGGGAAAGGGGGAGGTTGTGGGATCGGCTCTAAATTCATTTTCCCATCCTACGTGTCAGATGTCGGCATAAAGACAGAACTCGTAGGGATGGGGACGCAGCTTCATGGCATCGACCTCGTTTTCCGTTTTGTACCAGATCCACGTGTCAATGACATCTGGCGTAAAGACATCACCCCGCAGGAGAAACTCATGGTCGTTCCGCAAAGCCGCCAAGGCCTCTTCCAGCGAACCCGGCGTCTTTGGGATTTCCTTAAGTTCCTCAGGTGGCAGGTCGTAAATATCCTTATCGAGCGGTGCGCCCGGATGAATCTTGTTCTGGATCCCATCGATCATGGCCATCAGCATGGCTGCGAAGGCCAGATAAGGATTACAGGAGGGATCCGGACAGCGGAACTCCAACCGTTTCGCCTTAGGGCTGGCACTGTACATGGGGATGCGGATGGCTGCCGACCGATTCCGCTGTGAGTACGCGAGATTGACAGGAGCCTCGAATCCCGGCACCAGTCGTTTGTAGCTGTTCGTCGTTGGGTTTGCGAACGCGCAAAGGGCTGGTGCATGCTTCAGCAGGCCGCCGATGGCATACAGAGCCACGTCCGAAAGACCGGCGTAGCCACTCCCAGCAAAAAGGGGCTGATCTTTTTTCCACAGCGACAAATGGGTATGCATTCCCGAGCCATTGTCGCCAAACAGCGGTTTCGGCATAAACACGGCCACCTTGTTATGCTTACGGGCGACGTTTTTCACGATGTACTTGTAAATCATGACGCGGTCGGCCATCGTGACTAACTCGTCAAAGCGGAGGTCGATCTCGGCTTGCCCGCCGGTAGCCACCTCGTGGTGCTGGGCCTCGACCGGCAGCCCGCACTCGATCATCAAATGCATCATTTCATTCCGGATATTGAACAACTGATCGGCGGGCGGCACCGGGAAATAGCCCTCCTTATATCGGAGCTTGTTTCCCAAGTTGGGCTTCTCATCGCGTCCCCGATTCCACTGTCCCTCGATGCTATCGATATAGTAGAAGCCATAATTCGCCGATTGGTCGAACCGGATATCATCGAAGATGAAGAACTCCAATTCCGGCCCAACGTAGCAGGTGTCCGCAATGCCCGTGCTCTTGAGATAGTTGACGGCCTTTCGGGCAACGTTGCGCGGGTCACGTGTATAGTCCTCTTTTGTAACGGGGTCTTGGATGTTACAGATCATCATTAGGGTCGGGATTTCCGCAAAGGGATCCAGGGCAGCCGTCTCCGGCTGCGGAATGAGAAGCATGTCGCTCTCGTTGATCCGTTGCCATCCTCGGATACTTGACCCGTCAAAGCCAATTCCATCTTCAAACAGTTCTTCCGTCAGCGCTGTGACGGGGATGGTCAGATGCTGCCAGAGACCTGGAAAATCCATAAACCGCAGGTCAACCGACTTAACACCGCGCTCTCGACAAAACGCCAAAACTTCTTTGGGGGTCATGTGTCACTCCCGTCGTCATGCCTACCAGGAAATTTGCTCATTGCAGCGTGTCTCCGCGCCGCTCTCCGCCGAGCAACACATTCACCACGTTGCAATGGCCGCGTTCTTCAAGCAAACACCGTGCCAATGCCAGAACTCGGCCCACATACTGTCTTTTTTACCGGTTTTGTCGATGAAGAGTAGCCCGTTTCCCAACAACGATTCACGCAATGAGATTCTTCGCACCATCAACCGGTGATTAACTCTTGCGCAGCCCTGCCTCTTTCCTGGGCAGATGATCGATCTCATGAGTTATCGACGTTTTAGGCAGTCAAAAGTGCCAACCGATCGTCGGCGTCGGTCGGGGTATCAACCCAGCGATAATGGTGACCACGCCGGTCGCGAAGAACTGTTTGAACGGCCCCTGATTCGCGGAGGGTGTAGGCGATTCGTTGGGCAACCCAGCGAGGAATCTTAAGAATTTCCGCCAAATCTCTGGACTCAAAAGGTTCTGGCAATGCCGGAAGAAGTCGCCGCAGATCGCCGGCCGTATTGAGGACCATTGTCTCCCGCAAGCGGAGGAGTCTTCTGTCTGCCAACCGATAACCATCGTGTCCCCAGCGCTGCCTCGGACCCGGATAGCGGATTTCTTCGATATCTACCAGGGCCAAATCGATCCTCAGGTTGGGATGGGGGAAAATCTTGGTCATGTGGACCAAATCGTCGAAGATATCCCATGACTGACCACGTTTGGGACTTCGCCGCCGTGAAACGACCGGGCCACCCCGCCGGGATAGATTCACAATCTGTTTTTCTACCACCACAGGCTTGACGACCAATAGGGGATACCTCTGCATGAGTGTCTGGATTTTTTTGCGAATTGCCACAAGCGGCCCTTGCTGGATCTCGATGAGCCATCCGTGGCTAAGAGCATCCACACGGAACCCGTCGATAACCACCTCAATAGAGGAATTTGGCCCCGCGTAGAACCGCTTCAACTGGTCATGCAATGAGTGTTCCATAAAACGTCCCTCCGTGAAAGAGCCTTGTCAATTGAGCAACCGCAGTTTTCGACTTTTCGCAACCTACCGATGGTGCGGTTTCGAAGCTGCTCAACTCAGGATGTCCGCGGGTCTTGCAAAATCGACACGTTTTGCAAAAAAGTCGCACAGATGCATGTCAAAGAAGAAAATGATAGCCTTGGCCTTAAGCCGGATTCGGCTCGATACCAAAGTCACGGATCGTGAACAGAGCTGCGAAAGGATAGCCGCGCTCGGCAAAGGCCTGACCCGCACCCTCCAGGCGATCAATAATACCGATCACCTGTGTCACATGCAAACCGAATGCGACGGCCCGTTCGATCGCCTTCAGCGCCGATCCTCCCGTCGTTAGGACATCCTCCAGGATGGCCACGCGGTCCCCTGGTTCAACTGGTCCTTCGATATACTGCTGGGTTCCGTGTCCTTTCGGTTCCTTACGCACCATAAAACCCCGAATCGGAGTCCCGCGGACCGCCGACATGGTAACCACTGCCGCCGTGATGGGATCCGCCCCGATTGCCATCCCGCCCACAGCATCCGGAAAAGAACTTTGAAGCAGGATATCAAGAATGCCTTCGCCCACAAGTCGGGCACCCTCGGGATCGAGTGTGATCTTGCGGCAATCGAGATAATAGGTGGACGTTTTTCCAGAGGCCAACGTAAACTGGCCAAAGTGCAATGCCTTCTGGAGGATAAGGTCTCGCAATCGCTCGCGATCAAACATGCACAGATTCCCCCTGACGATTCCCAATATTTACGTCGCGTATCCGTATGATTGTGACTCGTTAGCAGGATCGCGCGAAGCCGGGACTGAGCAAAGACTGATCAAATCACATGCGCCTCATATTCGCGCATCAACATACGCTAGGGTGTGATGACCACCCGAGACCCAACGTCCAAAATGTCGAAGACATCATCCATATCCTGGGGAGACAGGAAAATTGCTCCAGGGGCTTCGGGGTCTTGGAACGATCGCGGATCGCGGGCGGCGTGGATTCCGAGACGTCCCTCCAGTCCCAACCATTTCGCTCCCAACGGATTCCGAGGATCGTTGGCCTCGATAACCCCTTGATCACTGTAGTATCTCGGATTCAAGGTTTTCTCACGTACCTGATACACACCTTCGCAACCCTTGGCGTCGCGCCCCAGACCGATCGAAAACCGCCCGGCGTACCGGCCCTGGACCATCAACACCAGTTCACGCCGTTGGAGCCGGATGACAGCCTCAAACGGACCGCGAACTACCTTGAGTTGCATCCCCGGTGACAACTGGTCGGGCTGGGTAATCCCATTGATCTTGGCGAGAAGCTCCCAAGGAACGGCAAATCGCTCGGCAATTTGCGGTAGGGTATCACCGGGCTGGACGGTGTAAGGGGGTTCAAGAATGTGCTGCCGCGAGTAAACGACCGTCCCTGCAACTTGATCCAGCAGATCGGTCAATTGGGCATCTTCCTCGGGGGTTAATCGGGGATCGGCATACCAGGCTGACAAAACCTGATGCACCTGGGCAAATTCGCCACGATCCAGTTTTTGGCAGGCCACTTCAAGGAAGTTGGCAAACTCTGGGCGGACTGCAGAAGATGAAGACGGCGGTGTAACAGCATTTTGCGACATCACTTGGGAGGATACGCTTTCGGCTTCCGGAGCGGGTCCCGAGGTGGCGAGGGCCCCACTGCGAACATCACCCATAGGAGAGGCAATTGGCGGAACGGCCCCTTCCGTTGAAGGCCTAGCACTAAATGAACTACCGACAACCGGCTGCGGTGGGATGACGCTCAGATCCGGAGACTTTTGGCCGGAGGACAACCCTCCTTCCAAATCACCGCTGTTGGATATCTGAGCCGCCACCTCCTGGGACGAGGAATTCGGCCTGGCCGTCAGCGAGGCCGTCGGGACTTGGCCGCCACTGCTGGCAGGTGGAACGATCGGCGAACTGACCAGGGACGAGGTCTTTGCGGACCGGTCCGCACTTTGGTTTTCCATGCCCGGTGGGAGTTCGGGAATGGGGATGTTCACATTGGTAGCATCCGCCACCGTGGGCGACTGAGAAGTGGGGGTCTCGTTAGGCGGCGTTACTGGTGGATTTGTGACGGCCTTATAGCCAAGGTAACCCACCACCAGGAGAACCACCAGCACACCAATGGTTTTAAGCGTCTCCATACCTGTCCTCCCTGACGCCACAGAGGGCCACATTCAAACCCACACTGTGGCTCGGCCATTGAGTCACTCACTGGTCAGCGCGGCCTCAATTGCGGCCGGACGTGCGGCTATCGTAATTACCCGGAGTCCTTCCATCCTAGAGGATGGGACTCATGATAAGCAGAATAGAGATTTTCTCCAAGAGCAATTGCGCGCAGCCCAATGGCAAGAATAACCCCCGTTGGTGGTGCTTTGCCAGCCGGCATATCTACAATTGACCAAATCTATGTCGAGAGGAAGGAAACGGACTCCGGGGATAGTCCTAATAAGAGCCTATCCCATAATCTCTTTTCACCGGTTAGGCAGGAGAGGTGTTGCGGGAGAGGGTGACTCGAATCGCTTCCGGTTTTCTCGATCGGCTCCGACGATCGCTAGCCCTCACCCCAACCCTCTCCGGGAGGGAGAGGGAGACTTTTTGGGATAGGCTATAAGCATAGGCGTGCGTCATTTGGCCCCGTTTATTAAGGAGGCTTTGATGTCGGTCATGCTCCGTGGGTAATTCCTCGGAACATGAAAAAGGCCGCCACCACCAGGCATAATCCCGCGATGGCGTAATTCCAGTTAACCGGCTGCCTCATATAAAGGGTGGAAAAAACCGCGAACACGACCGCGGTGATCACCTCTTGCATCACCTTTGCCTCACGTCTCGTTGGATTGAGAGGAACAGCCGCCGCGGTTGCCCACTGTTTGAATTTGGCAAAGGCGCACAACTGACCATGGATAACAGAAAACGGGGGGTTGTGAATCCAGGCAAAACAACCCACAATACTGGGGACTTATCCGGCAAAGGAAGTGTTTTCCGTGGGAAACGCAGAATGCCGGGGCTGGACGTTGACTGCCTTATATTGGCCACCCAGAAACGAACTGATGAGGTGCGTGAAATGGTGACCCAAAATCGTCCCCAGGTGCTACTTTCGGGATTTGCAGACGAATCTGCCAACCACAAGACCGCCATCGAGCAGTTTGTTGCATTCGCGGCGTTAGGACTCTCTTATTACAGTATCCGCTTCATTGACGTGGGTCAGGGTGTCAAGAACGTCATGAAGATTACTCCCGAGGAACTCGACAAGGTCATCCAACTGCAGCAAGAGTACGGGTTGAAGGTCTCATCGCTCGGTTCACCCATCGGCAAGATTAAGCTGAAGGATGTCGAGGACGGGACGAAAAACGTCTATATCCCGTTCGAGCGGTATCTCCAGGAGGACGTGGCGCGGGCATGCGAGTTAGCCCAGGCTTTGGGGACAAAGCTCATCCGCGGCTTTTCCTTTTATCATCCTAAAGGGGAAGACCCTCGCCCCTACGTCACGGAGGTGGTCGATCGTTTGGGGCAAATTGCCGACAAGTGCCAGCAGGCCGGTCTTATCTTTGGCCTGGAAGTGGAGGCCAATTTGGTGGGACAAAACGGCTTTCTCCTGGCTGAGATCTACGACAAGCTCAAGCACCCCGCGCTGGTTTTGGTTTTTGATGGTGCCAACCTGGTGGTCCAGGGTTACACCCCGGGAGAGATTTTTGAGCAATACCAGGCGATGAAGCCCGGTCTCGGGTGGATGCACATTAAAGATTACCGCCGTCCCCAAAGGGATGTCAAAGGCGGCCATGTTGACGAAGACATGCTGAAGAACTTTGTACCGGCCAACATGGGTGATTCCGGCCATGAGGTCATTCTTCGCGACTTTGCCACGATCCTTCCTGAACTAGAGCAGAAACTGCAAGCCCAGGGTGTACCGGGGGTCTTCCTCGACCTGGAACCGCACGTCAAAGGCGGCGGTCAGTTCGGCGGATTTAGCGGACCTGACGGAATGGGCGTGGCTCTCCGGGGTCTGTGCCGGCTTCTGGACTATGTGGGCATATCCTATCATTTGCGGGATTTCGATGATGTCCGAGCCGCCAGGGGATTTTGAAGTTTTCGTCCTGCATTGTCCGCAGGTGGAGGTTTCCGTGCGAAAACCCTAGCTCCCTGGAAGTAGCCCCAAAAAAGAAACCGCAGCCTGCGAAGGCTGCGGTTATTTTTACGACTCATGCCGTGAGTGACTTGTTTGGCCTCGCGGTTGCCCTTGGGGCCCTATCTCAACACGCTAAGGTCAGGTGGCAAAGGGGTTCTCCGCGGGGGCTGGGGGTTGAGGTGGTGCAGGCGGTGCTGGAGGAGCGGCCGGTTCTTGCTCCGGCGCAGGAGGCATTGCCGGTTGGGCAGGAGCAGAAGGCTCCGTGGCAAAAGGATTCGTCTCGGCCGGTGGTGCAGCAGGTGGCGCCGCAGGAGCCGGCGGTTGAGCCGCAGGCGGTTGTTCCGCTACCGCTGGTTCAGATGGTGCTGCGGGGGGAGCGGCCGGTGGGGCAGACGGCGGGGCTGGAGCAGCTTCCGGAATGCCCACAGCCGGTGGCGCCCGATCTAAAACGCGGGCCTCTTCACGGCGAAGCTCCTCATACCGGGCCTTGCGCTGACGTTCCAATTCCACCATAACGGCCAACCGCGCCTTTGTGCGGTATTGTTCGATCATCACTCGTTGACGCCCTTGAATCCGCTCCAGGGCCTTGCTGACATCGAAGAACTTCCTTGCTGCCTGCATCTCCAACTGAGCGCCTTTTTCAAAGTCACTCTTGGCTTCCTCCTCCCGTCCAAGATGGAGATACGTCAAACCCCGGTAATAGAAACACCGCGGATCATCGCTCCCATTCTCAATTGCTGTGTTGAAATCCTCGAAGGCGCCTACATAATCGCGGGCGAAAAATTTATGAACGCCCTGACCGTAAAAGTGGTTGAGAATGGCGTCCTGTGCCAAGAGCGAGGCAGTTCCCATAGTGACGCCGACAACCATTACCCAGCAAAGTGTCCGCAACATGGAGTCAGCTCCCAGCGACTGTCATAACCTTTTGCGTGACCCAAGTGCAATCGAACCTCCGTGTGCGACAGCCTCCGCCGTATCGTTTATTCTCTTTCCTGCCACAGGCCGGTTATGGGCACTCCGCGCACCATTGAGCCAGCCTGTTACGTTGGCACGGAAAAGACCTACCTTAACCTTTACTCTTGCCCATACTAATTGGGAAAACCGGCAATTTCAAGCTGATGCCATAGGCCGCGTTAATTTAGCAAAACAGGGAATGCGATTAAAATAATTAGACTTCGCGGGAATTGCAAGTGGCCCGGTACCAAAAAACGGATGGCTGTGACAAGGAACCACGCATGGAAAAACCAATAGGGGTCATCGGAACCGGAAACCATGCCAAACTGATCGAACTAGCTGATTTGCTCACCCCGGCTGGAGTGACCTGGAAGTTCCTGAAGGATTTTCCCCATGTAGGCGAGGTTGAAGAAACTGGGTGTACATTTTCCGAAAATGCCCGGCTTAAAGCGGTGACGTACGCCGTGCGTCTGGGAGAGTGGGTTTTGGCGGAGGACGCAGGCCTGGTCGTGGACGCCCTCGGTGGCCAACCGGGGATTCATTCCGCCCGCTTTGCCGGCGAACCCCGCGATGATGCCCGCAATATCCAAAAGTTGCTGGAACTCATGAAAGACATTCCCCCGGAAAGGCGGTCCGCCCGGTTCGTTTGCTACATGGCCCTGGCCGATCCGCGGGGGGAGATTCAGGCCGAGGCCGAAGGACACTGTTGCGGCCGGATCACATTCGAACCGCGCGGAACTCAGGGATTTGGCTACGACCCCGTTTTTGAAATACCCGAGTATCACCGCACACTGGCAGAATTGGGGCTGGCGGTAAAGGGGTGTCTCAGTCATCGGGCGCGAGCCGCCAGGGCAATTCTCCCGCAAATTATCCGATTGGTCGATTCTGGAAAATGGAGATAATGGCACGTTTTTCACAGGTTTCGAGCTAACATTGGGTCCGTACTTTAGTCTCTCATTGCATCGTTGTTTGGGTCCTTAGAAAAGGCTGGTGGAATGTCGCTTCGTTGGCTGGCCGGAGGCACACTACTAGTTGTCTTTTGCCTGGGGTTCGTGTGGGCCTTTTGGTTTCCGCACGAGCCACCGGCCGATCTGACGTTCTGCAACCTTACGGAAATCAAAACGATTGATCCGGCCTTGGTAACCGGCCAACCGGAAGGTCGCGTGGTCTGGGCACTTTTTGAGGGACTAACGACCTATGATCCAAAAACGCTAGCCCCTCAACCGGGCGTCGCGGAGAGTTGGACGATTTCGCAGGACAAGAGGACTTATACGTTTCACCTCCGCAAAGAGGCGCGCTGGTCTGATGGAAAGCCTCTCACGGCCGAGGACTTTGTCTGGTCTTTTCGCCGACTGCTCCATCCCGAAACGGCCTCCGAGTACGCCTATGAATTGTGGCATGTTGTTAACGCGGAAAAGTACACCACAGGCCGCGTCACCCCGGGCGATCCTGTGGAGATCGAACTTCTGGAAAAACCTCCCGGCGCTCCGCCGTTCGCCTCAGGGATTTTGTTGCGGGGACGGTTGGTCGGCATTGAACCGGCAAATTCTGCCCTGGGCGGCCAGACAACAGGTGAGCCCGTTTATCTGGTCGAAATCGATGGGCGAATCGAACGTTTTCAAAAACCATCTCGCGAAGGCCTTCCCCCTCCTGACACCGCTGCCCGCCCGTATCGGTGGATTCTCTATGACTTTGAGCATGTAGGAATTAAGGCCTTGGATCGTCACACCCTTCAAATGACGCTGACGCATCCGGTACCGTATTTTTTGGAGATCATCGGCTTCTTCCCGATGATGCCGGTCCCCCGGCATTGCATCGAACAATATGGTTATCCCAATTGGACGAAGCCGGAAAACCTCGTTTGCAACGGTCCGTTCATCCTCAAGTACCGCCGAATTCGTGATCGAATTCGCCTCGTAAAGAATCTCCATTACTGGGATCGTGAGAACGTTCACCTTAACATTGTGGATGTCCTAGCAGCCGAGTCGGCCATTACAGGCCTCAATCTCTACATGACCGGAGCGGCTGATTGGATTCCCGTGGTTCCCAATGAAGTGGTGAGTGAACTCCTTCGCCAGAAGCGACCCGATTTTCAACCGTCACCCTATTTGGCTGTGGAATACTATGTTGTCAACACACAGCGACCGCCGCTAAACGACCCGCGCGTTCGGCGGGCACTGGCCCTGGCCATTAACAAGCGGGAACTGATTGACCGAATTTTGCAAACGGGTCAACAACCTGCGTTGAGTTTCGTTCCGCCCTCAATCAGCGATTACATCGCTTATCAGCCCCCGCAAATGCCAGATTACGATCCCGAGACCGCTCGCCAGTTGCTTGCTTCGGCCGGCTATCCGAACGGGCGTAACTTTCCAAAACTAGAAATCCTCTACAATACGCTTGAGTCGCATCAAGCGATTGCCGAACTTATTCAAGCACAATGGAAGAGGACGCTGGGGATCGACGTCCGATTGCAAAACCAGGACTGGGCCAGGTACCTGGCCAGCCGACGCCAGGGGGAGTTTTGGATCGCGCGAGCAGGTTGGATCGCCGACTATCTCGATCCCAATACCTTCTTGGAGATGATGACCACAGATAACCCCAACAATCACGGCCGCTGGAGCCAGCCTGAATATGATCGCCTTGTGGCCCTGGCCCAAGTCGAACCAGATGAAACGCGGCGGTTTGCATATTTCAGGCAAGCTGAAGAAATCCTTCTCCAGGAAATGCCCGTCCTACCGCTCTATTTTGCCGTGACGCGGGCGATGGTCCGCCCCTATGTCCGCGGGTATTACCACAACGTGTTGGACATTCATCCTTTGAAGGGGATGAGTATCGATCACGCTCAAAAAGCGAGCCTGCTAGGCCGATGAGGCGAAGCCCATTCCGTGGTTTCATCCAACGCGGCAATTGTGGATGCCTTCAAGGATATGTAAAGTATTAGCAGCACGCCGGCGTGGGTCATGGAAGTTAATTTATGGCTTACAACCTTTCTGGCCGGCAGACGATCCAAATTGGGAGACCCCTATGGATTGCACCAGGTTGTCATCATCGGCGCTGGTCCCGGAGGTTTGGGAGCGGCCCTTCTGCTGGCCAAGGCCGGTTTGGATGTGACGGTACTCGAGCGGCTCAGTGTCATTGGTGGGCGGTGTTCCCCGATTACCATCAATGGTTATCGTTTCGATCGTGGGCCAACGTTTCTCCATTATCCGTGTGCACTCAAGAGCATCTTTCGGGCCGTGGGAAAAGAACTGGAAGAAGAGGTTCCCATGGTCCGGCTCGATCCCATGTACCGCCTTTTCCTAGGGGAACGAGGATACCTCGATGCCACCGCGGACATAGCGCAGATGGAAGCCCATATCGCCAAGTTTCAACCGCGGGATTGCAAAGGATTCGAGCAGTTCCTCAAAGACAACGACGGCAAATTCCAGCGGGTCATTCGCACGCTCCAGCGCCCCTTTGACGGTTTGAGAGATCTTTTCTCTTCCGAGATTCTGAATCTCTTGCCGGTTTTGCGACCGTTCACTTCCTTGCAGCAGGACATGAGAAAGTTTTTCAGCGATCCGGATTTACAGGTTGCCTTTACATTTCAATCCAAATATCTGGGAATGGCACCTGATCGCTGCCCCAGCATGTTTTCGATCCTTTCTTATCTCGAATATGCGTACGGCATTTTTCACCCGATCGGTGGATGCAATGCCGTTCCCCAGAAGCTTGCGAAGTTATCGAAAGAGCTCGGTGCAAAGTTCCACCTCAACCAGGAGGTGCAGGAAATTCGCTTCGAGGGCCGCAGGCCGGTGGCCGTCAAAACGCAGGACGCAGAATTTCCGTGTGATCTCTTGGTGATTAACGCAGATTTTGCCCGGGCCATGGAACGGCTCGTGCCCAACGTTCTGCGGCGACGTTGGTCTGATGAAAAGCTGCGATCAAAGAAGTACTCCTGCTCGACATTCATGCTCTACCTGGGAATCGAGGGCCAGGTGGAGAACCTCCTTCATCACAACATCTACATCCCTCCCCACTATCGCGAATACCTTGATGACGTGGACGTGAGGCACGTCCTCTCCGATGCGCCGGCATTCTACGTACAAAATGCCACGTTGACAGATCCCACGTTAGCGCCGCCGGGACATAGCACCCTGTATATTCTGGTTCCTGTTACGCATCAGCATCCCAACGTCAACTGGGATCAAGAACGAGCACGCTATCGAGAGGTTGTGCTTGATAATCTGACACGAATAGGCATCCCCGATCTGCGATCTCGCATCCGTGCTGAGTTGGTCTGGACACCGGCAGATTGGGAGGCGTGGCAAATCTACCGTGGTGCCACATTCAATCTCGCGCATTCACTTGATCAAATGCTCATCTTCCGCCCGCATAATCGATTTGAGGAACTGGAGAGAACCTATCTTGTCGGAGGCGGAACCCACCCCGGCAGCGGTTTGCCCACCATTTTCGAGTCGGCGAGGATCTCGGCCAAACTCATCCTGGAAGACCTTGGCCGCGACGCCAGATTCCTCGCCCCTGGGCCCATGGAACCACCACTGATTCAGTTGACCTAGCCATGCGGACGGCGCGCTAGGTTCTCGCCGACGGAGCAAATCGAGCGGTCATCTGTCGTGTTAACTCAAGATACTTTCTGCCGTGTTCCAAGGACGGTTCAATTTCACTCCCCTCGTGCCATTCGTTCCACGAGGTGATCAAGACCCAATCGGGATCGGCCGCAATGGCCGCCTCCCACTGGATGACATAACTTTGGCCGTCGTAACGTTCTACCTTTAAGCCGGGTTTGCGGATCTTGGTGTCATCGTAGCCGGGAATGACGGTCAGGCTACTGATCTTCCCTGCACCGCGGGCGAGCTTCACCCATTGGGGATACCTCTCGGCACACCACGATTTGACCTCCTCCAGCGACTTACCTCGCAGCTGACCCGCCGTATTGTAAGTGTGAAGGCCGTCAAACATCTTGGCTGCTGCCGCAGAAAACTGATCACCCTGGAAAATGGCCCCGCGGGGATAAGCGGCATTGACCTTTTGGATAACTTCACCCCACGCGGCTACACCAATTTCTCCTACGGCCCGGCCATAAATGAAAATGACGGGTTTGCCGTCCACCGTCAGCCAGGCCGGATGGTTGGCATGTTGCTCCAACAAGCGAACGATGTCGGTCACGGCATTATCCACGGTCTTGGGCTGTCCTGGGATCGTTTCGTAGTAGATCGTCACGGCCAGTTTGTGTTCGCCCGAGATATCGAGAATTCGTGGCAAGGCCTGATTCTCGAAAGACCTGTGTCCCCACCAACTCGCAATCCATCCCGTGAGACCAGCCTCGACCGCCCAGCGGCAGTGCTGCGTAATGACCTTGCGGTCATGCGAATCATAAGGTCCCAGCTCCGGATA
>JAKPII010000304.1 GCA_029549885.1 Planctomycetota bacterium | reverse complement strand
GCCCCAGTCCAGCCGCCCACGCAACCCGCCACGTTCTTGGCGTGCTCCACAGTCCTCTCGTGCTGGGTGATTTCCCCATTCTTATACGCTTTTTCGACCTCCAGGGCGCGATAGGCACGGGACACCCCATCGACCGCTATGCCAGCTACTCCCGCTGCTTTGCGAAGAGTACCTGCGAGGCCTTCGCCGCCAATTGGTGCCCCCGGCAAGCGGGTGACGAAGCGGTCGACATCCGGTGGCATCGGTTCTGGGGGAATTGGTCGTGGATTGGGATAAGTCCTCGGCGGTACGATTGGGGGCTCGAATGGTCGGCGTTGGAACTCGGCGACCGCCTTCGCAAGAGACTTCGAGTTGGAATCCGACGTCTTGGGAGTTGGAGTGAAAATTTGCGGGAAGCGTTTCATGATCTCCTTCGCCAGTTGGGCCGCCTTTACAGCGTCATCCGCCGTCTCCTCCACAACTTCCAATACCGGCTTGCCTGCCTTGCCCAGTGTGTGAGGTGTGCGAACCACTTCCACGCGGAGCTTTCCTTCCGCCGCAGCCTCGATAACTATCTTGGCTGCCTCCCGTTCCGCTGGTGACGCGTTCGGATTGTGCAAGATCTGCTCTGCGGACTTGACGGCCCAACTTTTCGTCCCCTGCTGGTAGCCGTACCCCCTGCTTAGCGGAGAGGTACCGCCCTTTGCCTCTACCACGACTGTTTCTCCTGTCCGCGGGTCAAGATAGACTTGATCTGGCCCCTGTGGTACAGTGCGTCCCTTGCCGTCAAAAATAGTGTTGTAACACTTCCCCTTCGCATATTCCCGTGCACCTTTCTCGCCGATCTCCTCGGCGATTTTCACGCGCTCTTCTGGAGTGGCGTTTATCCATCGTTGCTGATCTGGGTCAAGCGAACCGTGGCCCACGGTTCGTGTCCCGGTTTCGGACGCCGTCGCCACGGCTTGGGCCCATACGGTGTCACGGGGAAATACTCCGGCAAGACCTACCACAATCGCAACTAACAAACTTGGAATCGCGAAAACATTTGACCGAGAGGACATAACGAAAGCTCCTTGTGCTGGGAAAGCAATTCGATAAAGTCCGTTACACTCACAACCAACGAAGGAAGAACCGTACGCACGTTTGACTGAATGTGACATGACGAAATCTCCTATTCGTAAGGTTGTCTGGAACTCAGTGTCCCCTTTTAAAGATGATTACGACGGCTTTCACGGAGCTGTGACAAAATTTTTTTCCGACGAACGTGTATGCCACTCTTCGTGGAACGGCCGCACCCCATGGCAGGCTCGTGTCTTCGCCCCTACTGGCTGAAGGCGACTTGAATGCGAGACAAGCTGGAGGGTCGATTGGCGATGCTTCTGCCCTCGTCGCGCAAACCGAGGCCGGTTTAAAAAAACCATCGAACCAAAGCCACCGGGCTTTGCATCCATCGACCTCCCAAAATAATTTCCCAATATTCCGAATTCTGGTGCGTGCTCAACAGGCGATTGGTCTCGACCGAGTTTCGATGCTGGTCCACTGCCTCGGTTCACAAAAACCAGAGCACCGCAACGCGGTG
>JAKPII010000302.1 GCA_029549885.1 Planctomycetota bacterium | reverse complement strand
CTGAGAAGGATCGACACACCCGCGGGGACCATTCTCGTGGGAGGACCAGGAAAAAATGAATATCGCCTGGAAGAAATGAAAGATGTGGCGGCCATCGTCGATGTGGGCGGGGACGACGTTTATCTGGAAGGCACGGTGTCGGTCGAACGGCCGATTCTGATCATCATTGATTTGGCGGGAAACGATCGCTACGAGGGAAAGCTGCCGGGTATTCAGGGGTCTGCGATCATTGGTGGTTCGATCCTGGTGGATTGTGCGGGAAATGACATCTATTGGGGCCAGGATGTTGCCCAAGGCAGCGCGCTTGGCGGTGTTGGCATCCTCGTTGATATGGCCGGGGATGATCAGTACCTAGGGTATCGTCGCGTCCAAGGGCAGGCCATTGGCGGTGTCGGGATTCTCCTCGATTACGGTGGCAGGGATGACTATCGGGCGGCGATGTGGGCACAGGGGTTTGGTGGTCCGCTCGGTTTTGGCCTGATCGACGATCTCGATGGAGACGACCATTATTATGTGGGTGGCCGATTCTACGACTCCTATCCCGAAACACCAGGTTACGACGGCTGGGGCCAAGGGGTTGGCGCCGGCATCCGTGGGGCAGCCAATGGTGGGATTGGCGTCTTGTTGGAAGGCAATGGCGACGACGTTTATGAATTCGACTATTTTGGTCAGGGGGGCGGGTACTGGCTCGCCATTGGCTTGGCGCGAGATTTTGCCGGGAATGACCAACGACTGGGGGCGACACTCAATGCGTATAATCGATCCAATCGAACGCAGCAACGATTTCAGCGGTTCGGCAATGGTTGGGGATGCCACTATGCTGTGGGCGTCTTGATTGATGATCTGGGCGATGACTCGTACGACGGTTCAATCATGGGCACGGGCTTCGGCTGGGACCTTTCTGTGGGTTATCTGCTGGAAATGAGCGGTGATGACCAGTACCTCGCCCGTGTGGGTGGCGTGCAGGGACAGGGTGCGCAAGCCAGCCTCGGGGTACTCTACGACTTTGAGGGAAAAGATGTTTACCGAGGCACCAGCCAGGGGTACGCGTCGTCATCGATCTCCTATCACCCCTATCCAACCTGTGGCGGCAATTTTAGTTTTCTCATTGATTACGGCGGCGAGGACGAGTACGGTAGCCGTGTCCGGAACAACGCGGTTAGCCGGCGCGGAATGGGCGGTTTTGTAGTAGATCGGCCCAAGCAGGAAGAGTTGGACGCCATGCACGCCAGTGCTAAAACCAGCATCTCTTCGCCGATCAGCAACAGCAGCGGTCAGTGAGGCCGATGTCGCTTAATTTGGGAAGGAACAGGTGTTTTTCCATCTTACAGCCTATCTCATACTCGCCCCTCTCCCGGAGGGAGAGGGGGGACTTATTGGGATAGGCTCTAAATAAAAAGGCCTGCTGGAAGGAAATCTCAGCAGGCTTCTTCTGTTTTAGAGATATTGGGGCAAAGACACACGTCGCGTTACGGAGCCATCGCCCCCGGTGCAAAACCAACTCCTTGTTGGGCAACCGCCTTGATAACGAGCTGGGCGAGAACTTTGAGGACGCCTTCCTGGAACTCGATGCGAACTCGTGAACCGTTCTCGATCAACACGCCATCCATAGTGACACGGTCTTTGGTGCCCGCAGACGCGAGGAGTTGCTCGGCAAGTTGCCGCTCTTCCTCGCCCCATTCTTCGCTGGCAGCGACTTGGACGAATTCAATCAATGGCTTGACAGCCAAAGAAAACTCGAAAATCTTGTCAACGGCCACCTCACTGGCGGACTGATCCAAGGCGTTTTTCAGAATGGACACGGGATTCGGCCCAAAAGCCATACAAACAAGGTTTTCGCTAAAGCCAATGACGGCCCCGGCATTTGAGCCGAAAATGTCCTTAAGGGCCTGCGGTGCTTCCTTCAGCGCATCGGCGGGAAGCTCGACGACATGCAGCCGAACCCCCTTGTACATTTCCGCGTTGAGTTTCAAGACTTTGGCAAAATCAGGATTGTCTTTCGCGGCTTGCTTAAGAATCTCGGCCACAGTATTCTCCACTTCTTCTGGATTCACAAGCGTCATGGCCATGAGTCCTTCACAGCTTTTGCTGTCTAATTTGACCGACATGGCAATATCGAGCTGGTCTTTTTCGACGGTTTCGGCCAAGGACTTGAAAAACGTCGAAAACAGTTGCTTGAGCAGCTTCTTTTCCCGAGGCTTTAGCTTCGTGTCTTGATCAAAAGCGCTGCTGATCATACTTTCGTACTGGGACAGTGAGTCCTTGAATTGAGTGATACTTCGTGGCCCTGCTTTGGCCGTCTCACGGAGGGTAAACGTGGCATCGCTCATGACGAATCCGGCCAATTTCGTTTTCAAATTTTTGTTAAGGGCCAGTTCTTGCGCCGATTGCGTCCCCGGAAGGATCGTCGTTTCGATATCGAGCCCGATCACGCTTGCCGCTGCATCGATCTGGACGCCGATCAGAATCCGGTCCATCTCATTGATGGCCTGCTGCATTTGCTCAAACGAACGCTGGATCATGGCCTTTTGGGCGGCGAATTGTTCGTCAGTTTGATCAGGCTGTTGCTCCATCGCCGTCTGCACGCCTTGCTGAATCATGGCCAAACCAAGTTGCTTCCACATCGGTGGGATATTGCCGATATATGCTGCAACGCCGAGGTCATAGATCGAGGCGAGCTGATCCAGTTCCTGGGGTGGATTGGCCGAGGCCTGGTCAAGGGCCTCTGGGCTCACGCTGATCACGGCCCAGTCACCTTTTTGGGCGAGAAACAACGATTGGCCATTGGGCATATCCACTCGATAGGCAGTCCCCTGTTTTTCGGGTTCGACTCCACGTGTCTGGAGCCAATCCAACATCTTTTGCAAATCGACGACAGGCAAATAACCTGCCACGATAAAATCTGCGCCATTCGTTTGCACAACCAGGCCGCAGGGACGCTTAGCATCGACCCCAGGGACCCCTGGAACACCGCCGGTTTGCGCTGCCAAAACTTGTTTGAGGTTATCGCTAAGGTTACTGACGCCACCGAGGTTTCCCAGGAAATCGGCGTCTTCCCAGAGTCGGTCTAACCCGGAGAAGGACACAACCAGCACGGGCTTTGTCTGACTCGGTTGCGCGACGACCTCGGGCAAGCCCAACAGCGGCAAGGCCGCCAAGGCCGTGACATAAATCAACGAACGCAATCGCTGTCTGGCAAACATTGGTTTCCTCCTCACTTTGCCGAAAGTTACGAGATCCACTTTCTTCGTTTTAAATGAGCTTACGCTCTCTCCTACACACCTCAAAAAGCCCCGGTTACACCTTTTCACAAGATTGAAACACGCCCTCAAGAAAAGCTAGCAATCCGCCTGTCAAGCCTTTCTTACAAGAGCCAGATCGTTTCATCCCCTTTAACGACACATTCCCTCCCGTTGTACGGGTCACATCAAGTGTTCGGTATTATAGGGCGTTTGGCCACGAAAAGCGAGATACGGCTGCCCGGCATGAGAGTATCGTTCCATTGACAGCGAACAACCACCGCCTATTTCGCAAAAAACCAACCGCGCCCGCAATGCCGTGGCGCGCGAGGACTGGACACTCGGAATGCTTGACAAGCCGTCTATTCGTTTAGCAGCTTCGGAAGACTTCTTCCGATCTTTTGGGAACTACTTGTCCGTTGAGTAGCCCGGCGGTAAGGCCTTCCTCCAACCGGCGTGGAGCAATTCGGCCATCTCTTTTCGCACCTGGGCGTATGCCGGATCATCCACGACGTTCTTCGTTTCCCAGGGGTCTTTCTCCAAATCGAAAAGCGCGGCGGGAATAGCGCCTTTCTTAAACTCCATGTAACTGAACTTCCTGGTGCGGACACACTCGCCGAAGGCGTCGCCATCATCCTCGACAATGAAGGCCGCCGTTTTCCATGGGCGATTGGGATCGGCCAAGAGCGGCGCAAAACTGATACCTTCCATGT
>JAKPII010000275.1 GCA_029549885.1 Planctomycetota bacterium | reverse complement strand
GCCGAACCCGTGGCGGCGTCACACCTAATTCATCAGCAACCTGTCGAACCGATAGTAATTGTGAAGTGTCCATGGCACTTAATCTAACCACGTCGCAATAGTTTGTCAATAGCCCACAATCAACGTCGAATTGCAAAACTGGGAATCCCGTCCGCAGTCACGTCTAGGCAACCGCCGCAAAATCATTTCATCAGGAAGGCCGGGGCCAAAGAGTGTGAGTTGTTCAAACAGTTTCTGATACTTAGGCTCCCACGACGGCGAATCTTTTTCGATGACCAGGTCATGAACGATTTTTGGCTTTACAACGGCGAGAGACTGGCTGAGCGGCCCAGATTTTTGGAGACCGCACATCGTAGCCGGTGGATTGGCTAGCACAATTTTTTTGCGTGCGGACCAGTCGCGATCTGCGGGAAGATGAGAAACAGTCTCGATAGGTTTATCGGGGTCGGGGCGGTATGATTCCGGGCGTGGGTCATTTGAATGTTTAACGGCGACGACTTTGATCCATTCGTACTTACGAAACCACTGTGTGTATGGGCGATACCGATAGTTAATAGGGTAAAGGCGAATCCATTTTCCTTCTTCCGTCATCCCCGCAGTGCAGACAACCTCCTGATGGTGCTGCGATGGACGCGGGTAGGTCTTTACCAGCACAAGTACTTTCAATTCCCGCCAATTCTGTTCCATCCCGGAGCTCCCGAACTGTGATTCCGCTTATGGCATGGATGGACTGCGCGAGGACCCAACGGTGGCAATCCCGCGGGTTCATTTCATAGCACAATAACAGGAGATTATAGGTCTTCGCAATCGCAAGAAGGGAGAGCACGGCTTTTTCCGCATTAGGCAAGAGGACGGTTCGATAAAGCGAAAGCAACTCAACGCGGCGGCCTGGCAAGTAACTTTTTCTGATGCGAGCAGGAATTCCTAGCTCTGGAAAGTGCAAATATTCCAGACCATTAGCGGAGCACGTTTTGTCCAGTGATGCTTTGCAAAATTCTCGTCGCCGGGAAAAAGGATTGGCCCGAATATCGATAAGATGCGTAATCTGATTAACACCTATCACCTCGATAAGGTTTGGCAAGCTCATCCGCTCATATCCGGCTGTGAAGAGTATTCGCGAACTTCGCGTCTCGGAAGATGGTCGTTCGAAGCTGTGATTGATCATGGCGAACAACATCCATGTTTGCCCAAAGTGGGCGACAGTAACGGCACAACACTTCCAGCAAGCGGGCGACATCCGCCTGTGCAAAACTGTAGCACACAGCCACCAACCACGCAATACCACCGTCGGGGGATATCAAGGTAGTGAGCGACGATTCTCGGCAGATCGATGGTCCCCCCAGCAGAAGCCGCGACTCACGGATCGGAATTGCACGCCACACAGGGGACATGTAGAATTTGGTGGATTGGGGAAAAGGGAGTTTTGACTAGAGCGGGAGTTCATTCCTGTTTGTTCGCAGGAGATCGCTGATATGATCACCGGAAAAGACAAGTGGGTGCTAAGTGCTCTCGCTATAGCACCTTTGGACCGTATTCGTTTGATGAAGGCGCTCTTCCGCCTATGGTGGCATTCAGGGAAGTCTATCCCAGATTTTTTTTCATTTAAGCATTATCTTTACGGGCCGTGGAGTCCTGAGGTCTACGACTCCCTGGAAAGGCTCGAAAAGGAGGGATTCATAGTTCGGTTGCCTCACCCGGTTCCGGCTTGGTCAAAATATCATCTCACAGACCGTGGAAGACGCGCAATTCAGGGTGTGATTCCAACCATCAATCAATCGCATTTGGGTTTGCTGAAAAAGCTGACTCATGAAACAGCCAACCTTGGTTTCTACGAACTCCTGAAACTTGTTTACAATGAGTCCCCTGAGTTTGCCCAAAACTCGGTTGTAAGAGAGGTCCTGCTGCATGACACTGATTCTTGCTTTGACGGCAAGTGATGGGATTGTGTTAGCATCTGACGGTCAAATAACCCACGGCATGGTCAGATCAACTGGAAAGAAAATCCGTGGCCTGGGAGGGACGTGCCTGTGGGCGGCTGCGGGTGAACTTGCACTAATTCAGCGTGTAGAAGAGCGGTTGTTAGTAGTTCCACGAACTGGGTCGCTCCGGCAAGTGAGAGATTTTATAAGCGAAGTCGTGTGTCAGTGTGTCTCGGAGCTTCTTAAGCTCGATTTTCGATCCGGCTTTTGTGGTCAAGATGCGAATCAATTACTGAATCTCCACCCAGCCGACTTTGTCTTTACTGAGGTCACTGAATCTCAAGGACCACTGGTTTTGCATGTTTGTCACAATGGAACATCAGAGTGGATAATCGACAGACCTTTTGCGACCGGCAGTGGCGATATGTTTGCGTATGCGTTATTGCGTAAATACCATGGTGTGAAATTGAACCTGTCTCAAGCGTCATTGCTCGCGTACGAGGTACTGGAAGAAGCAATAGAAGTGGGAGCTTATGGGTTGGGATACCCTATCGACGTTTGGCACGTTAATAAAGACTCGCTCCGACAATTGAGCGAAGCAGAGATAGCGGCCCTGCAAGATCAATCCGCCCAAATTCGAGAAATGGAAGTTAAACTGCTTGTAGGTGATTCCGGCAGGATCACCGCAGAGTTGAATACTGACGACAGCACCATGAAAACAGATGGACTCGAATTTCAGCACAACATGCGGGATATCCATCCTTGCGAGGCAGCCTCACATGATCAACAGGTTTGACGAACGTAACTAGCGTTTCAGGGTGGGCAACGTCGTTGGAGGGCGTCACAATGGTCTGGCAGGTCATTCTTTGCGGGCTTCTAACACTCACCGAA
>JAKPII010000272.1 GCA_029549885.1 Planctomycetota bacterium | reverse complement strand
TATCCAGGGTAACCAATATAAGTTGCAGGTATCACTGTCGGCTGAGAGTGATCGATCTGAGAACGATAAGCCCTGCCTTTAATTTATCAGGGTGTTTGCGCACAACGTAAAAGCGGCAAACATAGGTCCCATCTTTCGGAACCTTTATTACACCGAATTGCCGGTCAATAACGGTAAACCAAGGGCCACTTGGCCCTAACTGTGACATAGCGTATGAGATTGGTTTTCTTGCCTTCTCATTCTGAAATATACCGAAACCAAACAGCGATTCTGGTGCCATAGGTGGGTCGGCAGCATAGGAGACTGTGACAACATAAGTTCCGCCACGTAGCGTTGCTGACCATTCCATGTAATCTGTTGGCAATTCCCACCCTCTAATCGCGTCCAGCCCTTTCTCATAAAAGAGCCGAGAGCCAAAAAGTTTGGCCGTCTGTGCGGATAAAATAACCGTTGATGCATTAGACATTTGATCAATCCGTTCGTGCCATTTTTGTGCAACTAGCGGGGATATCTCTTTCACACGAAAAAAGAGTTCCAGGGCATGAAGCTTGTCTTCATCAGACTGCGCATTCAGCCATAATGCGTCGGCTTCAGCTAGCGGATCAGATGGCAAATCGTCGCGAGGAATAGAGGCTAATTCCTTTGCTATGTCGATTCCCATGGCGATGGCGTGTGCTTCCACCGCCAACTTTTTCGCCTCTTCCAGTTCCACTCGCTTGGCCAGCTGATCGGTTTCTTTCTTCGCCAGTTCGAGGAGTTCCTTAGCCAGCGCCGCCTTGGCTTCAGGTGTTTTGGCGGCTTCGATCTTTTTGCCGTACACCTCGTGGAAAAGCTGCTGGGCCTTGATGATGGCCGACCAGTCGCCGGATTCGGTGAGTGTTAGAAGCCCGCAAAGAATGACCTGCCAGACCATTGTGACGCCCTCCAGAATTCGTCTGCACTCTCACCCCAATTATGTTTGCCAGATTGCCAGTCGGCGTCAAGCTGTGGCATCAAAACCGTTCATTCGCAGATGTTTTGAACTTGAGCCGCAGCGGGTCTTCGGTTATCATTTTCCGGGTTTTACAGCAAGCGGCAAGATGCCCTTAGATAACAGCCCCAATGCCTTTTCATATGGATGACAAAACTGTCTATGTCGAATTTCTGAGCGAGATCAATTCGGAGACGGCCAGGGCATTACGAGTGGTTTGCGACCAAGCCCTTAACGAATACCAGGCCGCATGTTTGTATTTCATCATCGCATCGCCAGGCGGCGCCAATGCCGCTACTTACAGTCTCTTCGGCTTTCTCAGATCGCTCTTGAACTGTTGCCGAATCATTACGCATAACATCGGCACGATAGACTCGGCAGGTATATTTCTCTTCCTTTCCGGACAAGAGCGATCCGCCAACCCTATCAGCCGGTTTCTGCTCCACGGTCCGGTCCTCAATTACCAAGCCGGTTCCTACACTCTGGCAAAGCTCCGCCATGACTTGGCCGTTTTGCAAAATGATATTGATCTCTATTGGAGGCTTCTCTCCCAAACGACCAAGATAGATCGCGCCAAGTTCGATGAAGCTATGGTCAATGGCCGAATATGGCTCCCGGAAGAAGCGAAGAACGATGGCCTGATCCATGATATCACCGAGTTGTCTCTGTCCCGTGACACCATTCGACTGCGAGTATGACGACACACTTTTCGTCTCCGATGACACACTCTTGGACTCTGACGGCACGCTTTTAGACTCTGACGACGTGGATCGAGTTACGCTCAAATCAGACATAGCCATCGACAAGATGTTGGAAAAAGTGTCCATTTCTCAATCACCGCTTTGCACAGTACACGTCTTGAACGCAACATTTCCTTAGTCGCTCATGGAATTCTAGATACCCGCCGCCTGGCATGCAATTGCAATCCGCCGGTCCGGGCGGCCCGAAATGGTGCCCATTGGTGTACATATAATCACGTTCGCTACGGCGACATCCCCCAATGGTGGTATTGCGCCTTAAGGGTGCCTTTTGGTACAGTTCCTTCGGGAGTCAGGATCAGAGTTAACGAAAAATGAGAGAAAAATCATGCTACGTCCTCCTGTAAAGTGGCACGGTGGCAAGTTCTACCTGGCGAGACAGATCGTTGGTCTCATCCCACCTCATCACACCTACGTAGAACCTTTTGGGGGTGCCGCCTCTGTGCTCCTCAATAAACCCCCTTCGCCAGTCGAGGTGTACAACGATATTGACCAGAGAATTACTCGGCTTTTTCGCGTTCTTCGTGATCATCCCGAGGAATTCCTGAGACGATTAGCACTTACGCCCTATTCCGAGGCAGAATGGAGATTGTGTGAACAACCTGCTTCGGACGAGATTGAGCAGGCACGACGCGATTTTGTTCGCTGGCGACAGTCTATCGGTGGGCGTGGGGATGCGTTCTCTTACACACTCCACCGCGTGCGAAGAGGGATGGCTGACGTGGTCAGTGGATTCCTTTCTGCGATTGATGAGCAGCTACCGGCCATCGTCGAGCGGTTACGGCGTGTGCAAATTGTATGCCGGGACGCTTTTCAGGTCATCCAGACATGGGATTCATCTGAGACTTTGTTTTATTGTGATCCGCCCTACTATCCTGAGGCTGTAGCGACTCAGAGTGTTTACAGGTATACTTTGTCGCGTAAGCAGCATGCTCAACTCTTGGAGTTGATTTGCGGTTGCCAGGCAAAGGTGATGATCAGTGGCTATCCAAATACCCTCTACAATGACGTGTTGCGTGGTTGGAAGCGTGTGGAGATAGATGTTCCGAACCACGCGGCCGGAGGGCGGAAAAAGCGACGTTGCGTCGAGGTGTTGTGGTACAACTGGTGAACGGAGGGGTCCATGCCAATGAAACTGGAAGACGAACTGAAACTTTATGGTTGTGAAGTTTCTGCCGATGAGTTTGAATCTCGATTGGCTGACCTACTGGCGGCAATGTACCCCAACCTGAATACGGAACAGATATTGTATCATCCCGATAACGCAAAGCGCTATTGTGAAGCTGTTCGCTGCTCGGTCAAATGCCCCGGCCTTCCTGATGAAATGATTTTGCGGCGGTTGCAAAACATTCGAAAACGCGGCCCAGCGTAATTGCATTTGGCCCGGACAAGAGGCACTTACGCTTCTTCCTTATGTTGCCTAACTAAGGAAACATTTCTTCGTTTGCGGAATCTCCACAGACGAAATTTGCCCCCCGCTTTCATTGGCCGCATCGCTAGCCAGTCTATTCAATCAAGTCTTCCACAAAACGTCTCATCCTCGCTTGCCAGCCGGTTCGGTCCCGATCCCCGTCGGTTAGAGCGCGATCCTCGTCGGTTAGGGTGCGATCCTCGTCGGTTAGGGTGCGATCCTCTCACCGAACGATCATGGTCACCACAAACAGGACAAGCCCAACGATTAGAAGGAAGGTGGCAAGAAAAACTCGGGCGGCAATGGTCTTTAGGGCTTGATTGGCCGACTGGATGAGAACGTCATAGCTGAGGGCTAACCAAAGCAAAAATCTGTCCTCGGAGTTTACGAGGTCAGGTATTTCGGTAACGCACCAGGGTGAGAAGTGCTCGGCGTAGGGGATGGGCCGCAGGGCCAAGAGGAGTATCACACAGGCGAGAATCAGGAAAAAGAGTGAGAATGTTGCAGCCCACCAGCACGTGGACGAGAGATTCAAAAAGGTGAAGATGCCGCCCGTGAGGCCCAGGATTGAAACGTTTAGCAAATGCGACGCCCGTGTTTGGAGGCTACGCAGGCTTTCCTCTTGGCTTTGATAGAGTTGACGGGCCATTTCGTAGAGGACACGCCCGGAGACGGTTGGATTTTCTAGGAGTGAAACAGGGATTTGCTTTTGCGCCGGCAGCGGAGACGGATTACAGAAGATCAGCTTCCAGTTCATGGCGAAACTCCTTATGGGACGTTTTAGGGCATTATACGAACGAGCATGAAATCTTGGCATGTGCCCGGTTCGATGAGGGCCGAGAGCGCTAGCTTCCCAAGCTGGGGGTCGCGGGGTCGAATCCCTGGCTTCTGCTCTCCCTGAGGGGAACCAGACTGGAGATGTGGTGCCCCGAAAGGGGTTGCGGGTTCGAGTCCCGTGCCCTCCGCTCGGAAATCTATTTAAAGCCCATCCCAAAAAGTCACCCTCTCCCTCGGGGAGAGGCTGGGGGCGTGGGCAGGCGAACGTCGGAATCGACTGAGAAAACTGGCAGCGATTCGAGTCAGCTTCGCCCCGGGCCCCTTTCCCGCCGAACGGGCGAAGGGAGATTACTGGATAGGTTCTTGGTTCGCCACAACGGTAGATTTGGGCCTGCGATCACGGTTGCGACGCTTCTGCTGTTAACCCCGTGTCGTTAGGTATATCGGCGGCCCGGTTGAATTGGGATCAAAACCGCTGATCACTCTCGAAACTCAGCTCTGATAAGTCCCTCTTTTCGGAAGCCGACCCAGGGAATTCCAGTGGTAGCCAGTGTCTCCGAAACGAGACCAATTTCGTACACCACGCCCGGCGTTGATTCCATCCGGTGACGGCCTCTTCGCTCTGTACTAGGTCTTCTGGTACCCCTTGTGAAATCAAATCCTATCTGTCACGGTTTTTTTCGATTTACCTAATGTGCATTGACCTCGCGACCCGCGCTTGACGGTGTGGTCCTCCTCGGGGGCATGTCCTCCCGTACAACGTAGTGACGAGGGCCGCGGAGCTTTTGGCTCATATTGTGCTTGCGCGCGATGGATGTCGTTGCCCTTTGTTAAAATTCGCTCCCCCTTTTTCGACGATTGTGCACCGCACAAGTCTTCCATTCACGTCTGCGTTGCCACAAACCATATTCATCGCGTGGTCACTAGTTGTCCATTCCGACATGCCAGCCGGCAAATTCAGCCGCAGCAACGGTCGAGGGTATCGTGCGCTTGGTGGATCAACTGGGGTGGAGGTGCAGTATGGGTGCACTTAACCCATTGCCATTCCGCGCTACAATGAAAGCGGGTCAACATCCCAGGGGTGATTAAGAAATCTTGTGTGCGAGACAGCTGCCCGCGCTGAAGAAGGAGCGGAACAACCATGTGGACCTCGGCCCAAAGGCCAGCAACGCTGAAAGAACTTCG
>JAKPII010000260.1 GCA_029549885.1 Planctomycetota bacterium | reverse complement strand
GCCAAATAAACCCCCCGAGGCCAATGAAATTGAGTTCCAAATCCGTCATGCCGTCTGCTTCAACTGGGTCAGTGGCGGCTTCTTTGTCGATTGGCACTGTCACAACGTGGATATTGCGTGCTGGGCCAAAGGGTCTTGGCCCGTAGAGGCCCAAGCCATGGGAGGGCGTTGTTACGTAGATGCGGGGAATCTCTTTGATCACTACTGTGTGGAATACACCTTTGCCGATGGTGCAAAACTGTTCGCATTCTCCCGTCACATGGCCAACTGCTGGTCCACGTATGCCGACTACGTTCATGGAAGTAAAGGCTCAGCCGTTCTCATGACATCGCTGGCGGATCCCCAGCCGAAGCTCTACAAGAGTCAGAAAATGACGGCAGATCAAGTGATCTGGGAGTTCCCGGCGCCCGATCCCAATCCTTATCATGCCGAGTGGCAAGTGTTGCTGGATGCCATTCGCCAAGATCAGCCGCATAACGAGGCCCGACGCGCCGCCGAAGCCAACATGGCAGCCCTCATGGGCCGGATGGCCGCTCACACCGGCCAGTATGTCACATGGGAACAGGCATGGAACTCGAACTTTCAGTATGTGGCAGACATCGATTCCTTGACGTTCGAATCGGAGCCACCCATTCGTGCCGACAAAGATGGGCGATACGAACCGCCCCTCCCCGGCACGACCCAAGGGATCTAGTTCGTAACCAGATTTTCAATTTCTAATGCGCCACGTGCCTTGCCGACGACATCGTCGCGGTGCAAGTTCAGTATTTTGGACTACCTAAGGGTGCGCAAAGCCATCTGACAATTGTTTGTTTGTCTCACATTTCTTTGCTCCTCGTCTTGCGACAGGGACTGATGTCGTTAAATTCCCGTACTCGTGCTTAACCCACTGTCGTGGGAAGCCACGCGCTGTCGGGATCCTGCCAAATGAGTGGTGCGCCAGTCCGTACATGCCGGGGATATTGCCTCGCCAATGCATGCTGGCGTCTCACGCCACGCCGACCATGACAGCGCGGAGCAGTGCAGATTGAACGCGGACTGCTGCGCCTTTCCATCTCGAACGTGGTTTCCTTGGCCAAGCCGTTTCCCAGGTATGGGAGTTAGCTCGAACTATTTCAAAAGGCTGTTACGCTGGTGCTGGGACCCGATACAATGAACGAGAGGCGGCGGCAACCTATAAGGCAACTCGCGATTTGCTGCTGCGTTACCGTTAAGAATCGTCCGAGATAGCAAGATGCAACCTTAGACCCGGGGCTGGTCAAGTCGGTCGGACGTTGCAACAGACAAAAGGAGCCTGTTCATGTTCAGGCAACTCTGGGCAATAGATCGTTCAAATCCCCGTTACTGTTCCGGTAATGGAGAATCCATAAAAGCACTCACATCACGCCTCGTCTTTTCGCTCGTCATCGTCGGCTTGATAGGCGTGATTAACCTGGCCTGCGGTGGGGCACGGTTACTAGCAGAAGAAACCAATCCTACGGCGTCTCAGACTGAATCGCCAGAAAAAGGCGACGAGAGATTTGGGCGGGTAATTCCGGTTCGGCTTCCCATCAACGGTCCAACAAGTGCCCGTGTTAAGCAAACGATCCAGAAGATCCTTACCGAATTCAAAGGGAGCGAGGGCCAGCTCGTTCTTATTCTCCGTTTCGATACCAATCGCGGTGAGGAGCAATTTGCGGCAAGATCTGAGTTTGGTGCGTGTTACGATTTGGCAGATTTTTTGACGAGCGAGGCACTCGCTAAGGTTCACACAGTTGCCTATGTCCCGTATCGCGCGGAGGGTCACGCCGTTTTGCCGATCATGGCGTGTCGTGAGATTATTCTTGCTCCGGATGCAGAG
>JAKPII010000255.1 GCA_029549885.1 Planctomycetota bacterium | reverse complement strand
TCGAGAAATGCTAGCTTAAAAAACGCGCCCAGTGGTTCGAACATTGGGGTCCACCTCACAACTTTGGAACCGTCCATTCAAGTTTCAGGGACAGGAAGGCGATGCACAGAAAAGAAATCCGGGCAAAAGAAGATTCAAGTTGATGTTGAAGCAGTCGGGTCGGTTGGGATCGGATTCGGAGGAACCGCTGGGAAGAGTTATGAGCCACGAGGGCGTGGATCAAAATGGCGAGACAAGAAGGGGCGGTTCACCAAAAAACCCGGTGGCTGGGATGGCGGGCCTGATACAACCCACTGGTCCAATGCTTCTTGCTATTGTGATGAAGAGGGATGGGAGGGTTCTGTGGCAGTTGGCGTCAGGGGATATATCAGTGGTGGCTGGGGGCCGGTCAGTGCGGGGCCGCAATTCGACGCCAACTGGACGTTTGCTGTAGATGAACCGCCCACACCGAATTTTTCGGCAGGGATTGGCTACGGTAAGGGAACCGGTGCGCGGATTGAGGCATACGTCGAAGCGTCTGGTGGTTTCACGTTTTTATTCAATGCACCGTGATCAATCAGATACCTGTGAAGCTTGTTTTGGACGAAGAGGAAGTAGTTGCGAATCCATCAGCGGGACAGGTTCGCGCTGCCGTAGAAGAACTGGTTTCTGGCGTTCACGAATTTATCCGGTTGGAGCGAGAGGATTTTGTTTTCATTCAGGCTGCCAAAGCCGACAGCGGAAGCATTGTTGTGGAGAAACGTGATGGAGAAGCGGGCAAGATACTCGTGACCGAACCATCAGTTGCAATCGAAAAGGCGATCGCAATTTTCCAAGACTACCTCGTGAATAGCTCTCAGGTGCAGTCGTCCGTAAAATGGGTCCCGCTATCTTCATTCACTCCTGAAGGTGTGACGCAGCAAAAACGTAATGAGGGGAGGCATGCTGGAGCTTCGCCTCGGATTAAACGATTCCTCGTTTGTTTGCTGGTTGGGATCGCAAGCTCCCTCACGGTGGCTATTGGGTCCGCGGTGGTAATGAAGGCGCAAATCCTCTACCGACCTGACGTCAAAGCATTCCTCGTTCTCTGTAGCTCGTTTGTCTTGGCCAGTTCCTCTTACTTTATGGCTACAGGACGATTTCGCGGGCGATTCTACACGCTCCAAAAGGAGAACAACCCGGTCTTGTTTTTCTTGGTCGTGGGAATCTGGTGTGCATTTGGAATTGCCCTTTCATTGTTAACTTTGCTCGTGCGTTGAATCATGTTGTCTCCCGCGAATATATTGGTTTGTTGCTCTCTCCTCGTGTTTGCCGGGTGTTCAAAGCCATCGGCACCTTTAATTGTTCTTTCGTCCAATCAAGATGGAAAGTTTCAATTCGACTACGTTGGCTCTGGGGTTTACAGCTACAGCCGCAATCTGGATGCGTTCTCATTTAAGGTTGAGCGAGTGCCCGGAACATCTTGGATACAGGCAAGCGGTGTTATGAAGATTGGGGAAAGCAATGATGTCGTTGTCACCGTCCACTCGACATCAAAAAATCCCTACACAATAAAGTTCAAAGGGCTTTCTAAAAGCAGTGACGACGACGTGCCCGAAGAACGTGCGATCGAAGTGGTTGAAGTTCCTGCTGGCAACTGGAGCTGCACAAACAATTTATTCATCATCTACACTTACGACTTCTTGAAGCGGTAACGCGGAGTTAAATCCGCTGTCCCGCCAAAGGGTGTGAAAGCAAAAGGCAGTGGGGTCGTATCTAAATAGTTGACAAATGGGAGGTTGCGTTGTTGCGTGCGGCCGTATGGCAGGACCATTGCGATGGGGAGGCGGTTCTTAACCCTTGGAGCCGATTTCGGGCAGCGTTTTTTGACTTTAACGAATGACCGGACTCCGGC
>JAKPII010000240.1 GCA_029549885.1 Planctomycetota bacterium | reverse complement strand
TCTTGGGCTAACCCCTCGGCGATGACCAAGTCTTGATTCTCTTCAGCCACTTGCAAAGAACTTACCAACGAATACGTCACCGCACCTACCACAACGGCCATCAAGCCGAGAGCTATGATGGTTTCAATCAACGTAAAGGCTACCCCCACCAACAGGTGGTCGTGTCGGCGTAATTCCTGGCATGTCCGCAAATTGACGATCGCTTGACTCAGATACATTTTTTTCTGGCCATAAAACGGGTCACGTTTACGATGTCACATAAATATAGGCCGCGATGCAATCTTCGGGGCGACCTATCTTGCCGGAGAACTTGGGCATCCCCCAAGGGGCCTATTACCCATAAAATGCATCTTGTTGAGCCCGGTTGCCGCTGGTAGGAGGACGTCGAGGGTTTCGCCAAAACCGCCATATCTTGGTAATATTGTGGAAATGCGAAACTTAACCCGATACGCCTTTGACGAAACGTTGGATTGTGCCAGCGCTTCTATCCGATGATAGTAATAAGGGTTTTGGGGGCCGTTTTTGGACGCAACGCAGGCGAATGACCCGGCGGTCACAATTCCCGATGTGAATCGAGCGAAACAGAACAAGAAAGAACGAGGACCAACCTATGAAGATGAGACTAATTTTCCTGGCCATTGTCTTGGGCCTTGGGATGACATCTCTAGTTCTATCAGGCGAAAGGCCACGATATGTTCGTGGCGTGGGGCTTGCCGGACTGGCTAGCCCAAGCTGTGGCGTATGTGCAGATTGCTGTCCTACCTGCCCAGCCCCCCAGGCGCCTTGCCCAGTGCGGGGACCGATGGGTTGGGGATTCCCGCATCACGGTTGGCGGCTGGGGCTCGGATGTATCGGTCGTGATCCTGGCCAGAATATCCAGCCTGGTCCACCGACGGCCGCCATTACTTACCCATATTACACCCTCCGTGGGCCGCGGGACTTCCTGCAACGTGACCTAAGTCCAATCGGTCCGTGATTGCTCGACGCGAACTTTTTTCGGCTCTGTCGTAAACCGCAGAACCGGTGGTGCCCGCCACCGGTTTTATGTTAGGTACGGTAAGATAACGGCCGCGCCACCAAGGACCATGAAAAAGCCTGTCAGGTCCGCAATGGTGGTTAGGATGGGGCCTGAGGCGACCGCCGGATCGATTCCAATACGGCGCAAGCCAAGTGGCAAAACGGCCCCCAGACATGCGGCAATAACCGTGTTTAACGTCAGGGCCGAGCCGATGAGGATTCCCAAGTAAGGATTCCCTCGCCATACCAACGCCACGCCGGCGAGGAGGAATCCGACGACCAAGCCGTTAATCACAGCGACCGGAAGCTCTCGCCAGAATGTTCGCCAAGCATCCCGAGGGGTGATCAAACCTGCTGCCAGCTCGCGGAGCGTGACGCCAATGCTCTGGATCCCCGTGTTTCCGCCCATATCCGAGATAATGGGTAGAAAGAAAACTAAGGCGATAACGGCACTGATTGTCTCTTCGAAAAACGGGATCACGCTTGCTGCGATAAGATCCAAAATGAGGTTAACTGTCAACCATGAGGTGCGGCCCTTGATACGGTCGCGGAGGGGCATGGACCGCAATTCTTCCCCACCAGATATCCCCACCACCTTGAGAAAGTTCCGATTCGCCCTGGCGGCAATCGCTTCCTCCACGTCGTAACGCCTAACCAATCCCACCAGTCGGCCGTCTCGGTCCACAACCGGGAGCCCGTAAAACTGGTAATGGGCAAAGAGATGCTCGAGCTTATCCAAAGAAGTATCCGTGGCGACACTCACCGGCTGGCGGACGGCGATAGTCGCAATCTGTGTATCAGGTTCAGAAAGCAAAAGATCTCGCACCCGCAGGACGCCGGTAAGCCTACCCTCAGCATCGACCGTATAGAAATACTGAACGTCGTAACTACGATAACGAGCAGCATTGATCCTTAGGTCTTCGACAATATCTTCCACGGTACAAGTTTCGGTATATGCCAGGTACTCCGTGATCATGAGACCGCCGGCGGTATCCGGGGCAAATTGAAGAAGTCGCCTGGCGTCAGAGGCTTCTTCTGGATTCATAATTTCTAACAGTTTGCTGGCCTCTTCGTCCGGCAGCGCCCCCAGCAAGTCGGCCTGTTCATCACTCGGAAGATGATCGAGTATGGCCGCCGCCTGCGATGGCGCTAGCTCCTCAAGCAGCCGTGTTACTTGACTCTCTGGCAGTTCCTGAAGAAGGCTGGACGCAACCTCGGCCGGAATCGCTTCCAGCAACCGCCTTTGATCAGCCTCGGTCAACTGGGCGAGCCTTTGCGGTAGTTCACCCTCCGGAACCTTCTGAAGAAGGCGAACCAACTCCTCGTGATCGCGCCGGTCAAGCGCTTCAATAATTCTTTTTGCGATAGTGTGAGCTTCGTTCGACATAAAAGATTCACGTCCTTAAAAATCTTTCTCGATCAACTGGCCCGGCATTCATCCACCGCCTCGCGGAGTGCCTCGCCAAATGCTGCAACGTCATGCTCATTGTTGTAGGCATGTGGACTTACACGGAGGGCTTTCTGACGGACACTCAGAACAATACGCCGTCGCAGCAGAGCCTCCCGGAGACGAATAACATCGAGATCAGGAATTGAGAATGTCACGATTCCCGAGGCAACGCCTTCATCACGCCGGCTGAGAAGAATGGCACCGAGACTTCGCAACACTTCGCAGATTGTGTTCGTGAGGTCGAGGACCCGTCGGCTGATTGCCGCTGGGCCATAACGTCGAAGTAGCGACAGAGAAGCGTGCAATCCTAAAAATCCAATGATGTTTTGCGATCCACCCTCAAATCGGGCAGCAGATTTTTTCCAGTTTGGGTCGATTCTGTCGAACTCAAAAGGATGTTCGACGCTGTTCCATCCAATGCTTGTAGGACGAAGCATTTCCCACAGCGGAGCGCGACAATAAAAGACCCCTGCCCCCTCCGGCCCGAGCAGCCACTTATGCCCATCTGCCGCAAGGAAGTCGATCTCCACCTGGTGGACATCTATCGGGAACACCCCTAAACCCTGAATCGCATCCAGGAAAAAATAAGCCCCATATCGGTGGGCCAATGCGGCTAGCTCCGCCGGGGCAATGCGAAAACCCGAAAGATAATCCACCCAGCTCACAGACAAAATGCGCGTCCGGGCATCACAGGCCTCCTCGAGGGCCTTCAAGTCGATAACACCATGCTTGGGCGGGACACGTCGCACTTCAACCCCGAAACTTTCCAGGGCAAGCCACGGATATTGGTTGGCAGGAAACTCTTGGGCCGGGATGACTACATTGTCGCCCGCTTGCCAGGGAAAACCTTCAGCCACGATTGATATCCCATGGCTCGTATTGCGGACCAGGGCAATCTCTTCGGGCAGTGCACCGATGAACTCGGCTATGTCACGGCGAAAGGCCTCGAGGCGCTGGGCCCATTCTGGCCAACGGGTGTCACCATCTTCTGTTGCCTCCAGAAGCCACGATTCGATGGCTTGTCGAGTCGGACCTGGCAGGGGTGCCACAGCCGCGTGATCAAAATACACATACCGGCCACAGATGGGCATCAAAGAACGAAACTCATCCCAAGTTGAAAGCGAAACAGACGACTCTTGCGCTATCATGTCGACGCTCGTTTCTCGCTTCAAAAATGCCGATCCCAGCCTGTCACAGAATCTTTTCAAGTTCGTCAACCAGCGTATCGAACCGCTCCATGGCGGCCGCCACCGGGTCGGGGCGTTCCATATCCACCCCTGCGTCCCGCAAAAGATCGAGAGGATCCTTAGAACAACCCGCGGAAAGAAACGCGAGGTAGGCGTCCAATTCATTCTTTCCACCTTGAAGGACGCGATCGGCCAACGCAATGGCAGCGGACAGGCCTGTGGCGTACTTATAGACATAAAATGCGTTGTAAAAATGCGGGATGCGGAAGCATTCCAGTTCAAGAAGGTCAGGCACTTTCACATCTGGCCCAAAATAATCATTGAGAAGCGAGCGATACATCGTCCGGAAAGTTTCGACCGTCAGCGCGTCACCTTTTTCAACGTGCTCATGAATCATCTTTTCAAACTCGGCAAACATTGTTTGACGAAAGATGGTCCCGCGGATTTCGTCGATCTCATGGTTGATGTAATAGGCCCGCTCCTCATCCGATTTGGCCTGCCCCATCAGATAGCGATGCAGCAACTGCTCATTAAATGTGCTGGCAACTTCAGCAACAAATATCGTGTACTGGTAAAGGTGATATGGCTGATGATGGGCCGAATAGTAGCTATGCATCGAATGCCCGGCTTCGTGAGCTAAGGTAAAGACATGATCAAACACATCGGGTTGATAGTTCATCAGGATATAGGGTGCCCCATCGTACGTCCCAGCGCTAAATGCCCCACTCTGCTTCCCACGGTTCTCGTAACGATCGCACCACCGTGACTGGAACCCCTTTTCTAGAATACTCACATACTCATCACCAAGGGGCGCAAGGGCCTTTAGTACAAGGGCAACCGCTTGGTCCCAGCTTGTCCGTAATCTTAGCCTAGGGACCAGGGGAACATATGTGTCATAAACACATAACTGACGCAGACGTAGCTTCCGCCGGCGGAGGTCGTAGTAACGATGCAACGATGGCAGGTACCGACGGACGGTCTCTATTAACTGGTCATACACCTGTGTGGGGATATTATCAGGAAACAATGCGGCCTCACGGGCCGAGGGAAAATTACGAACCCTTGCGTAATAGACATCTTTCTGGACGGACCCCGATAGCGTCGCCGCAAGCGTGTTTTGGTGCTCGGCGTATTTTTCGTAAAATGTCTCAAACGCTGCTTCTCGAACAGCTCGATCTGGCGACTGAAGGAAACTTAGGAAATTTCCGTGCGTGAGTTCGCGAGTCCGGCCCTTCTCGTCCTTAACGTAGCCAAATCGCAAATCACCATCATTGAGTTGATGGAAAATCTGAGAGGGGGTCTCAGCCATTTGTGTTTGCATCGCCAGAATTCGTTCTTCTGATGCCCCCAGCGTGTGAGGTCTCCAGCGGAGAATTCGTCGCAACGGCACTTCGTATGAACGAAGCGCGGCATCCTTGAGAAATTGCTCCATTTTCCTCCGAGGGATGGCCAACAGCTCTGGCCGAATAAAACTGGCAGCCTGGTTCGCCCGGGTTGCGATGCTCAAGAACCGACCGCGCATCCTCTGATAGTGCGGATTAGTCGTGTCCTCGGCGGTCTTGAGGAAGGCGTAAGTCCCCAGCCGTTCGCCTTCACGATCCATCCGATAATCGAATTCCAAGCATTCGGCGATGACATTCGCACCTTGGCTCAGCTTTCCACGAAATCTCTCATACCCGGGAATTGCTTCCTCCCATGCATGGAGCGCTGCTTCCCAGGCCTCATCACTCGGAAAAAGACTTGACAAATCCCAGCAATCTTCCGGTTTTCGAGCACTTCGCGGAGGTAAACCTTGAGCTTTCGCCATGGAACATCCTCTCCTGAGTTTGTATCGCACCTTGTTCTTGATCTCGTGCTGCCGATCTCCCATAATTGGGGCTCGTACGGCGTCCTTTTGCGGATTATGGTTTGTTTGTGCCGTAGCGCCAACGCGGGGTCACTTCGGACCGAGAAAGCCGCTTTTCGGTCCAGTATTACGAAGAAGCCGAACCGCGACGGGACATTAAGCCATAGCAACACATTGTTCGTAGAGGGTCTTTTTATGACCAGAAAGAACTCAAGACGTACGTCAATTGGGTTGGTGCACAAAGATGAGCAATCGAGGCGGTCATTCCTTAAAATGACGGCCGGGACCTCCTGGTTGTTACTTAGCCGCGGCTTGCATGCTCAGGAACCGGTAACGAAGAAGATTCGCATCGGCGTGGTCGGTGGGCGATTTGGGGCGACATTCCAGTGGCACGAACACCCGCAATGCGTTGTGGCTGCTGTTTCGGATTTGCGGCCAGAGCGGCGGTCGGCCCTTCAGAAGGCCTACCAATGCGATCGCGTCTATGATTCGCTGGAAGAGATGCTCAAAGAAGCCACGGACCTCGACGCAATTGCCATTTTTACCGAGGCCCCCAATCATGTGAAGCATACTGTCGCTGCCATGAACCACGGCAAACACGTGGTTTGTGCCGTGCCAGCCGCGATGACCCTGGAAGAGTGTCAGACCCTGCTCGATACCGTCAAGAAAACCGGCCTGACCTTCATGATGGCCGAAACAAGCTACTGGCAGCAGCATACGATTTCGGCACGTAAATTCGTCGAGCAGGGGGAGTTTGGTGAAATCTTTGCCATGTATTCAATGTATCGCCATGCGGGACTTGAATCGCTTTGGTTTGAAGATGGCAAGCCGACATGGCGACATGGTTTTCCTCCCATGCACTATCCTACCCATTGCACGGCGCATTGTATTGGCGTGACGGGCGAACGCCTTGTGGCCGTCTCCTGCACGGGCTGGGGTGATGATTCACCACTCCTTAAGGGTAATCCCTACAATAACCCCTTCTGGAATGAAACGGCCGAGTTCGTGACCGACAAGGGACACTCTTTTCGTGTCGAGGTCTGGTGGGCAGGGGCCCATGTGGGGTGCGAACGGGCCGAATGGTATGGCACAAAGATGAGCTTCATCTGCGAAAACCGCCTGGGAACCCAGGCGACCCTCATCTTTGCCGGCGAGCAGAAGGAACTCGATAGCGGCGGATTCGTCCGTGCTGCATCGCGCGTTGAGCCTTACGAGATTCCCCAATGGTGGGCAACCGAGATGCTTCCCGAACCTTTGCGGCACGATTCAGGGCACGAGGGATCTCACACGTTCATCACACATGAATTCATTGATGCTCTGATTTGCGAACGGCGACCCGCAGTGGATGTGTACGAAGCTATCGCCTACACAGCCCCGGGGATTGTGGCACATCAATCGGCCTTGCGCGACGGCGAACGGCTCACGATTCCAGACTTTGGAAAGGCCCCGGCTTGACGGACCCGCCTCAGCAGTTGGCCGACACGGGTTTTTGCCGAACAGTTCGTAGCTACACCCGCGGTACAAGATTCACTCGAGCTTCCGTTGGTCGAGACGTTCCCCAGCCGGGGGCCTTATCGGCATCATGAGCGCCCCGGAGGATTCCAACTCGTCAAAGAGTTGCTGTTTGAGTTTCTGGATCAATTCTTGATAGGCTGGCACATCGATGAGGTTGTATCGCTCGTGGGGGTCCGTCTGAAGATCATGAAAACTGTCATAATCCCAAACGCCGTGGTAATAGACGTACTTGTAACGGTCGGTGCGGATTGCGAACATCGTGGGCGTAGCCGGAAAATTCCACTCCCAATAATACTCGTAGAGAATGTGGTCCCGCCACGGTACCTGCTGACCTAACAGCAGCGGCAAGAACGACCGACCGTCGAAGGGCTTTGTGGCGGGCAGAGCCACCCCACAAAGTTCTAGGACTGTAGGAGCAATGTCGATATTTTGAACCATCGCCTCAATCTTCGTCCCGGGACGGATAAGACCAGGTGCATAGACCAAAAGCGGAACGCGGATCGAGACCTCAAAGGCATCCCGCTTGTCGTAGAAGCCGTGTTCTCCTAGGGCAAAGCCATTATCGGACATGTAAATGATAACGGTATTTTGATCCAAGCCTTGAGCGGCGACGGCATCAAGAATTCGGCCGATGTCTTCGTCCAGAGAAAACACCGTCTCACAGTAATTCCAATAGAGTTCGTCAAAATTCGGCACAGGGTCCTTGTCAAATTGACCGGTCTCCATGTGATCGATACCGTGAATGCTAAATCGTCGTTCTCGGACCCATTTGGGCTGCGAGCGGTAATTCTGCTCAGTGTTGGCCATCGTTTCGGGATAGTCGATCCTCTTCCCGTGATATCTCCCCTGGTGCCGAGGCGCCGGTGTGAAGGGGTAATGGACTGCCTTGAAGCCCACGTAAAGGAAGAACGGCTTGGAAGGGTCACGTCCTCGCTTCAACCAGTCGATGGCCAAGTCGGTCAGCACGTCGGTGTTATACCCCTTGATTTGTCTTCGATTTCCATTGATGTTCAGAATCGGATCAAAATATTCCCCTTGCCCGCGAAAACTGGCCCAGTAGTCAAACCCAGGTTGGGGCGAATCGTCATCATGCCCCATGTGCCACTTTCCAATGAAGGCCGTCTGAAATCCGGCTTGCTGAAGGATCTGAGGAAAGAACACGGTCCCCGGAGGCACAGGCCGTTGGTTGTCGACAACCTGATGATGGTACATATACAGGCCCGACAAAATCGAAGCCCGGCTCGGAGAGCATAATGATGTTGCAACAAATGCGTTAACACAATGTGCACCTTCACGGGCCATCCGATCTAGGTTAGGCGTCTCCAAGAAAGACGGAGACTGGGCCATGAATCCCAAAAAGTCGTAGCGATGATCGTCGCTCACCAAAAGGATCACATTTCGCACAGATGGCTTTCCTGATAGCGCCTGGCCAACGGCTCGTCCCTGCCCCGTTGTCAATAAAGCGCAAACAATGATGGTGACGCTGACAATTCTCGCTATCATGGGAACGACTCCACGAAAACGCGTTGCACAAATACCACGGGCCTAAGGCAGCCCGCCTAACCTGCCTAATTTAGTTTGAAAGAGGCTGACCGACACGCGGCCAACCGTCTTCCGTCCACGAAAGAGGCCGAACTTGCAAGATTCGATGTTTATCCAGGTTTTGCATGTCGTAGGTATGGTGAATGATCCAGTCGCCTGTCTCGGTGTGGAGGACGCAATTGTGCCCCGGGCCACGCCAACGGTCGTTTCCAGCCAAGATCAGTGTTCCACCTCCGTCAAGCATCGGTTTTCCCTGGGCATCCACATAAGGCCCCAACACCTGCTTCGCCCGTCCTACAACCACCTTGTAGTCGCTATCGGCACCATCACAACAGCGATCCCAGGACGCGAAAAGGTAATAGAATCCTTCACGGAACACCACAAACGGAGCTTCAATCGCGTGGGTAGGGTGGTGCGGCCGTCCAGCGATCGAAACAATCTTTGCGTCTGGCTTGGGTTTGCCCTCGCCTGGGATCAATTCAATGGCTTTGATCCCCGACCAAAACGAGCCGAAAAACAGATACCATCTACCGTCATTGTCAACAAACAAGGCGGGGTCGATGGCATTATAGTCGCATCCGTTCGGGGACGACTCGATGACCTTACCACAATCAACCCACCGATAGTCAGGGCTTTCTCGATCGAGGGTTCTGTTGACAGCAAGGCCGATCACAGATCGTTGGCTTCCAAATGTTGACACGGCGTAATACAGATAGTAACGCCCCTCATGATAGCTTATGTCGGGGGCCCAAATTCCCGTAGCACCGGGGACCTCTCGCCGAGCCCAGTCCGGGACTGCTTGCTCAAAAACACGCCCAATTGGTTGCCAAGACTTCAAGTCGGTCGAGTGAAGAACCGGGATTCCGCGCCCCGTGACAAAGGCGTAATAGGACAAAGCCCCATTGGAATCCACAGCGATCACCGTGGGATCCGGTCCAGACACCGGAATCTGCCAGGCCACGGACTCAAAGGTCGCCGTCTGAAGACATAGGCACATTACGCAGCCTAATAGGGGCAAACGATTCATTGTCTTTTTATCCTCAAGCTCACAGGAAATAACCGTCGCATTACGGTGACCCCAGAAAAAAGGTGCCATTTCCAATAGATTATTCCGCACATCATCGCCTAGTGCAATCGGTGCAAGACTCAGCGTAAAACAAAAAAACGGACCTCATTTCGAGGTCCGCATAGCAAAATCAACCAGGAAACGCAGACGAAAATGGAAAAGAAAGGCAGAAAACGTCAGGCGAGTCGCGACAGAGAGGAAGTCGCGGTTTTTCGCCTAGTTACAACGGCGACGGACTTTGAGTAGGTTAACTCATGTGGCTTAGCTCAACTGTGGGCGAGAACAGCCGCAATCCGCTCCGCCGCATGGCCGTCCCACAAGTCTGGACAGCGACCGGTCTTGTAGCGACCGTTCAAAACCTCCTCCAAACACGTCCGAAGTTTATCAGGATCGTTTCCTATCAGT
>JAKPII010000225.1 GCA_029549885.1 Planctomycetota bacterium | reverse complement strand
TCCTGCGTGCCCCAGAGGTCTCGGTGCAACTGGTGCGGGCCAGTGGTTTGCAGCCGATCAGTGGGGTCTATCTGGTGGGACCTGACGGGACGATCAACCTCCGGCAGTACGGGGCGGTCTATGTGGCGGGGCTGACGATCCCCGAGGCCCGCGAGGCCGTCCGGCGCCACCTCAGTCAGTTTCTGGATTCTCCCGAGGTCTCTCTCGACGTTCTGGCCTATAACAGCAAGGTCTATTACGTGATCACAGAGGGGCCGGGAGAGGACGACAGCGTGATCCGCCTGCCCTGCACCGGGAACGAGACGGTGCTGGACGCGATTGCCCAGGTGGGAGGGATTTCCCAGGTTTCCAGCAAACGGATTTGGATTGCCCGGCCTTCCCCGGCTGGAACAGGCTGCGAACAGATTTTGCCCGTGGATTGGAACGCCATTACGCGGGGTGGCAATACGGCGACCAATTACCAGGTACTGCCTGGGGACCGGATCTTCATTGCCCATGACGACATGATTGCCTTTCATGCCTGGATCGACAAGACAGTGGCCCCGGTGGAGCGTCTGTTTGGGTTCACCGGTCTGGGAACCTCCACAGTCCGTTCCCTCCAGACCATGGGCCGTGGGTATAACCGCACCCGTAGCGGCTGGTAATGACTTGGCATAACCCTTTGTGAGACAACATACGGTGTCTGTATTTAGGAGACAAAAAGGATGACCGTTTGGCGTTCATTGGTGGGATTGCTTGTCGGGGTAACCTGGCTTAGTGTAAGTGTTGTGTCCGGGGCAGACTACTACTGTCCATCGTGCGCCACCTGCCAGGCAAATGTTCAGTTCTTTGGGCATTATCCGACACGTTGGCGACCTTGGCCCGGAGAGTCGCGTCCGGATATTCATTTCCCTCAATCCATTGGCGCGGAGCCGACGAAGCGCCCGGCAGGAGAGTCTCGCCCTGAATTGCCCAAAGAGACTCTGCAGCCAATCATCCCCACACCGCGACGGCCGTTTCCTGAACCGTCTCCCGCCGACACAATGCCGGAACCACAAGGAGAGGCTTATCCGCCGCCATCTGCGCCCATGCCGCCGGCAGTTCCTTCCCTTAATACGGCCACACCACCGTCCCCACCACCTGTGCCACCGGCGGAAGCACCTCCCCAAATGCCTCCCACAAGTGTGCCACCGGCGACTTCGTTGCCACTGAGCCCCTCGCCGCAACCTCAACCAGAAACGGGCAACCTGCCCGGTTTGATGCCGAGCACGCCTCCTCCGGCGCAACCTATGCCACCGGCTGGGGCGGCCCCAAATCCGATGCCTGCCGGCTCTCCGGGAACGTCAGGGGTGATTATTTCGGGCCCGCAGCTTTCAGGCATGCCGTACTCCGGCCAATCTGTGAGTTCCTCAACCTACAGTGCTCCACAAATTTCCCCAATGCCGCCCACACCACCTTGGGTTATTGCCGGAACAAATGATTTGGCGTCGCGGCCTTCGGGAAAGACAACCGGGACGAGCGGTGTTGCCCAGTCGTCAAAACCAGGGCCGTTGACCATCGTTAACCCCACCGTGGTTGCAAGTACCCCAACTGCCCCGGTGGACCGTCCTTTGCCTCAAAACAAATTGGAAATCTCTCGTAGCGAGTCGATACCGGACATTGCCGTAGCGCCGTGGCTTCCCAGTGTGGCAACAAGCAACTACACGCCACTGCCTGGAAAAACACCCAGCATTTCCACGCACGTTGCCCAAGGAAACCCAAGTACCGCCACCTTTGCGACGCCTGAACCAGGTCCGGCCGTCACCGTTTGGGCTGAGGACTCGGCAGAAAGTAGGGTCACACCTGCAGGCTTCACGGTCCCAAGCGCGAAGGATGCGACAGTGGCAAATTCTCCGACAGCACCGGTCGCTTCAGTCACGGCCAATGATGTGGTCCCCGCGTTAAACGGTTATTGCCCGGTGGAGCTCGTGGAAAACGAGGCATGGGTTAAGGGGCAGGCTCGGTTTGCGGTGGAATATCAAGGCAAGACGTACTTTTGTGGTGGGGCCACACAAAAACGGAAATTCCAAACGAACCCGGAACGATACGTCCCCGTATGCAATGGCCGAGACCCTGTCCTACTCGTGGATCAAGGTGTCCTATCGGAAGGCAAAATCGAGCACTGCGCGGTTTACGATGGGCGACTATACATGTTCTCAAGCACTGCGTCCCTTGCCCGTTTCCGACTAAATCCCCAGCATTACGCTCGCACTGCCCTTCAGTTCCAGCCATAAGAAGAGTAAGAAATCGCAAGGAGAGATCGTACAACGGCCGCTTTGACTATCGGTATTCTTGATGAGGCTACGCCGTGGTGATTCGGCGGAGTTTGCTGCGGGCCCGGCTCAAAATGGGGCCGATGCTGTTGGTCGGAATGCCTGTAGCCTCACTGATTTCCTGATAGCTTCGGCCTTCCAGGTGGAACATGCGGACCACGGTGGCCTCATTTCCCTCGAGGAGGCTGAGTAGTCTTTCGGCTTCCTCACGGTTATTGATGCGTTCTTCTTCCGATGATGTCGTCAATCCTTTTGGCGGTGGAACGCTGGAGGATTCTTGAAGGTGTGAATCACCCATCCGCTGCAAAAGGGCCTTGACGACAACCCTTCGGACAACGACGCAAAGATAACTGGCAAGGCTGCACTGCCCTCGAAAACGTCGAAGAACGGCAAAATCGTCCTTCAGGAGGGTCAAAAAGACTTCAGAGCAGAGGTCGTCGCGGAGCTCGGGCGTCATTCGCAGACTTCGGCTGCGGGCCGTATGATTGATGACGTGGATTACGAGGCCCAGAAAACGATCGACAAAGTCTTCCCATGCCCGCGGCTTGCGTTCGAGACAGCGTTCCAGGAGATGGCGATCAATCTCGGAGAGGACCACGCTTGTTCTCCCGATGTGTTTTTACCTGGCCCGCCGATTCATGTACCAAAAGTGTCCACCCCGCCGGGTGGCCATCTCATCCTATATGGATTTTAAAGGCCCCCAAAGATGTAAGCAAGAGAAAAATGCCGCAAGTGGGAGATGATAGGGTAACAGTGGTAATCGGCCTTGCGGTCTCGCGCTATCGATTATCGGTCTCGCTTTGGCAACGGGCTTATAATGCCTGAAGATTGGCTGCGGGACAAAAAAGCCTCCAAAGTCTGGCCAGTACTGACGTCATGAGACGAGAATCAATCACAAATCGCGACGGCGTTGCCGTCCTCCTCAGCGGCGGCTTGGATAGCACTATCACTCTGATGATGGTGGCGGAAAAGAGCAGGTCGGTATTCCCTCTGTACATCAAGTGTGGCCTCACTTGGGAAAATGAGGAGCTTGAGGCGGCCAAGAAAATTTGCAACTGGTTTGACGACAAGGTTGCTCCACTTGTCCAGATTGACCTGCCGGTCGCCCCAATCTACGGGGCACATTGGAGTTTAACCGGACAAAAGGTTCCCAGCGCCGATTCGCCTGATGAAGCGGTCTTCTTGCCCGGACGGAATCTCCTACTCCTCACCGTGGCCGGTCTCTGGTGCCGGCAGCACGGTGTGACTCGTTTGGCCATCGGGGTACTTGATAGCAATCCCTTCGCTGATGCAGCGGAAGGCTTTTTCACGAAGCTGGAAGATCTCCTAAACGTTTATGGTCCGCCTGAAGTGCGGATCATTCGGCCGTTGGCCGGCATGAGCAAGACCGCCATCATGCACTGGGAGCGGACATTACCACTTGAGGAGACGTTCTCATGCATTGCGCCGATTGACGGCCGACATTGTGGGCGTTGCAATAAATGCGCGGAGCGGCAGCGTGCATTTCAGGAGGCCGGGATACCGGATCGGACACTGTATGCATTTAGCAAGATTGAACATGGGCATAGCTAGTTAAGAGTTTTCTCTGGGCTTAGGCACCATAAACGTCATACACGCGCAAATCAGGGAGGCACTCACGCCAAAGGGAAAAGTATGTACCGCGTAACACGCGAGATTGATTTTTGTTATGGTCATCGGTTGCTCCAATACGAGGGCAAGTGCCGTTACCTGCACGGTCATAATGGGCGACTTCTTGTAACTTTTGAGACGGATTCTCTTGACAAACTGGGGATGGTTCTCGACTTCGCGGATATTAAGAGGGTTCTCCAAGGGTGGATCGACGAGAATCTGGATCATCGGATGATCCTTCACCGAGAGGACCCGGTCGTGCCTGTGCTACAGTCCATGGGCGAGCCACTCTATTTGATGGCCGAAAACCCCACCGCAGAGAATATCGCCCGGCATATCTTTGACTACGTGCGGGCTGCGGGCTTGCCCGTCGTGGAGACCCAACTGTGGGAAACACCCAGATGTTCAGCCATCTACCGCCCGGCATGATGGTTGAGACGCCGGGGCCCCTCGAAGACACCTAAAGAGCGCGTCATTACCCCGCTATAGATGTATGCTCGTACACATTTAAGAGGTGTCCGACGCGTCAAACCGATCTCGTCACGACTTAGTGGATTCTGTATCCTTGAGGGGATAACGTTTTGTCACTCGATACCCCATTTGGGCTATCTTACCGCCGTCCTGTGGACGCCGGGTAACTAAAGAAATCCTTACTAGCTGGATCATCTTTGGACATTGTGGCTCGGTGCCGTTGAAGAGCGTCCTTCCCGGTGAAGCTGGTTTTGTTGTTCACGTCATGCTAAAAGCCCTTGAGATTTACGGGTTTAAGAGCTTTGCCGACCGGACTCGGTTCGAGTTCAGGCCCGGGATCACGGCCATT
>JAKPII010000218.1 GCA_029549885.1 Planctomycetota bacterium | reverse complement strand
CGGGGGTTGCCTCGCATTGAGGGACACCGTCACGGTGTGGCGGCTGTTCGCCGGACGGTCGAAGAGTGCGTCCGATTGGGAATTGAACAGCTCACTTTGTATTGCCTCTCCAGCGAGAATTGGAAGCGGCCCAAGTTCGAGCTGGATTTCCTTTTGCGATTACTGGAGCAGTACATCGTTGAGGAGCGGGGGACGTTCACAGAAAACAACGTGCGGGTGCAAGTGATCGGACGGAGAGAAGGTATCCCGCCCGAAGTGCAGCGCGAACTTGATAAGACCTTGCAATTGACCGCGAACAACACGGGATTGTGCCTGTGTTTGGCCGTCAATTACGGCGGAAGGGTGGAAATCCTGGATGCCGTTCGCAAGATCGCAGAGAAAGTGGTTGCGGGGCAATTATCCATTAACGACATTGACGAGGCGACGTTCTCCGACCACCTCTACACGGCGGGCATGCCGGACCCCGATTTGCTTATTCGCACGGCTGGCGAGCAGCGAGTGAGTAACTTTTTGCTCTGGCAAATTAGCTACGCCGAGTTGTGGATCACGGATGTCTGCTGGCCAGACTTCAACGAGGAATTGCTACATCAAGCCATCCGGGATTATTCCCGGCGGGTTCGGCGATTTGGTGGCCTGGTCCGATCGCCTTCGTGATTGCCAGGGTTCTTATCACGCAAAGCTCACAGCCGTTCGGCGGAAATGTCGTGCGCTTCAGCCCGGTGGGTCAATCTAATTCCACTTCATCCATGTACTGAGGAACGCTCGTCCGCCAGTTAAGCTGGGTGCGGATCATTTCTGCGAAGCTTAAGGAGGCGTTCTCTTCGCCGTGGGTCACAAACACCGACTTCACCGGGGATTTGACTTGGGAAACCCAACTGAGAAGCCCTTTACGATCCGCATGTCCCGATAGGCCCTGGATTTGTTCGATCCTCGCTCGGGTGGGCCATTCTTTCCCGTGAATACGAACATACGGATTCTTGTCGAGGATTTGGCGTCCCAACGTCCCGCGAGATTGATAACCCACAAAAAGAATTGTCGATTCCGGTCGCACAATATTGTTTCTCAAATGGAACTTGATCCGCCCAGCAGTGCACATCCCGGAAGTTGCCATGATCACGGACGGGACATTGTAAGTATTGATCTGTTTGGATTCTTCAACGGTCGTCACCAGTCGCAAGTTAGGAAAATTGAAGGGCGATTGATCATTGTCGATGAGGTTTTGCGTCTCTTGGTCGAAACACTCACGGTGACGATGGAAGACCTCAGTGATTCGCACGGCCATCGGACTGTCCAGGAAGATGGGCAAGGGTGGAAGGCGTCCCGACCGATATAGGCGGCTGAAATAGAAGAGCAACTCTTGAGCCCGCTCAACCGCAAAAACGGGAATAACCACGTGACCGCCCCGGGCAGATGTTTCCCGAACGACTTTGACGAGCTGATCCTCCACACTTGGACCATGATTGTGGTCACGGTCACCGTACGTCGATTCGATGACGAGGTAGTCGGCCTCGTGGATCATGTCAGGATCACGAAGGATGGGACGGTCCGGGCTGCCCAGGTCGCCCGAAAAAACAATCCGTCGCTCCCGACCATTCTCTTTTGCATCCACAACCAGAAACGCCGAGCCCAAAATGTGACCGGCATCAAGAAAGCGGATGGTTACCCCATCAAGCTCGATAGGCTGATAGTATGGGACGGCACGAAAATAGGGCAAGGCTTCCTCAACATCATTCACATCGTAGAGGGGGATTTCCGGATGCTTGCCCGTCCGCCCCTCCTTGCGGTGCCGCTTCCGCTTGTAAGCGGCGTCTTCCACCTGAATGTGGGCCGAATCCCGAAGGACAATTTCTGCCACATCGACGGAGGCAGATGTGGCAAGGATCTTCCCGCGGAAACCCTCTCGAACCAGCTTGGGGATCAAGCCACTGTGATCAAGATGGGCATGGGTCAAAAGGAGGGCGTCGATTTCCCGCGGTGGCACGGGTAAAGGGTCCCAATTACGGTCCAGGTACGGACGCTCCTGGAACATACCGCAATCAATAAGAAGCCGGGTTTTACCCGCCTGCAAATAGTATTGGGAACCCGTAACCTGCCGATTGGCACCCAGAAACTGAAGTTTCACTGCTCATCCTCGTCGAATGCCAAATGTGCGACGCTCAAGTTACCCCCATAACCCATCGGATCGGGAAGACCGCAATGTAAGACCAACTTGTAGGAAAGGCACAATCGATACCCTTTTTTCAAGCGGCCCTACTTATAGGACGTTGGCATAGCGAAAAATGTTTGTTTCTTTTGACAGAAACATCAAGACCAGTCTGTCCGCGATTATTCCTGGACAAGATAGAGGGGCGCGTCGGTGATCTCAAGCTCGGTCGAGGCCGCAACCACGTTCTTGGTGCCCAGGTCTTTTCCAAGGTAATCTATGACGCGATAAAGGCCCGGTGGCAGAGCGACCTGGACCAAAGTCGTCTGGCCATCTTGTTGATACCAGATTACCACGGCGGACTTCCCACCCTTTTCGAACCTCAGGGCATGACACAATTCGGCCTTCTCGGCCTTTACCGGCAGACGTTCGACAAACCGATATCCTGCCAATAACGTGCATAGCGTCTGGGCAGCCAAGTACGCAGGTTTCGGATCATAAACCGGATTTCGTCCCTCATGATAGGGATAAGCCACCATGCCAAAATGATGCTCAGGCTCCTTGGGGTCCGGCCCGTCGTCATGCCAATCGTACCAAATGCAAACAGGAATACCGGCCGCCAGGTTAGTCAACCATTGTCGAGGAAGATACTTCCCTTGGCGGGTTTCGTCGTAGTTCCGCCACACCGCCGAATAGCCCCATTCCCCAGAGAGGATCGGTATCTTTTTACCCGCCGGGGCGTACTTGGCGATCAACTCGGCCAGTTTTTGATACTCTGCCAAAACCGTTTCCGGGGGAGACTGTCGATACGGGTGGACCGAGACGCCATCCCAATACTCCAGCAGTCCCGCCTGAAAACAGGCCTCCAGGAACTTCATATCGATTTGCGAGGTGGCCGGTCCAATGTAAATTTCACCAGGGGCCTCCCGCCGAATGGCCTTTCCCACCTCAATCGCCAGCTTGATGTAATCTTCCACGTTGGGCTTTGGCTTCCAGAAATGGATATTGGGCTCATTGTACATTTCCCAAAGGATGCCACGTCCTTGGAAGTGTTTGGCAGCCGCCGCTGCCCATCGGGCGAAGGCCTGCCGCCCTTCGTCTGTGTAGGGTGATAACCCTTGGTCATAATGCCGATTGGTATAGTCGAGGATGAAAAGGGCTTTGATCCCATATTCGTCCAGGGCCTTTAAGAGCCGCTCGTAAGCCCGGAAGTCATATTTCCCGGGCTCCCGTTCTGTTGCCGACCAGACAAAGTCCATACGAATCCACTTGAGGCCGGAGGCCGCAAGCATGCTCATCTCGCCCGGTCGGGGATCCGTAAAGTGGATGTTGACGCCGAAGCCAGCGGGAACGACCGGCTCTGGCCAGGCAACCTCAGCCGCCAACAATGAGGTCTGCATGGTCAAAAACCCGATGACAAAGCCGATCACAGCTAATTGAGAAGGTAAGCTCCTCATGGCGATGACTCCTTTCTTATGTCTTAACGCTTCTGTGGAGGCCGTATCTTGCGAGTCGGTTTCGGCGGGCGGTATATTAGGGGCGTCTTTTTCGGAATTGACAGACAGATTTGTCACCAACGACCTAAAACGGAGAATCTCATTATGACAAGGCCGTACGAAAACACAACATCGGGGATGACACGTCGCAGTTTCTTGGCCGCTGGTTCAGCCACCATTGTCGCAAGTCAACTCCTCCATTCGCCATGGGTGTGGGGGGCAGAATCAGGTCCTTTACACGTGGCGACGAATTTTTATCCCTGGTTAACGTTTTATCGCCGCGAAAATCGCGATTTCAACGCCGATCTGGATGCCAGCTTGGGTGAAGTTGCCGCTGCAGGATTGAATGGTTTCGAATCTGGCCTCAATTCTCCGGAGGACGTGGACCGTCTCTCACCTTTCCTGAAAAAGCACGGATTGGAGCTGCGATCATTCTATGTCAATGCCGTAATGCACGAACCAGAGGCCGCTGAGAAGTCAATTGCCCAGGTGCTTACCGTGGCTGAAAAGGCCCACAATGTTATGGCGACGCGGATTGTCGTCATCAATCCGTCTCCACTGTCCTGGAATCGGGAAGCGCCAAATCCTGGCAAAAACGATGCGCAATTGGAGACTCAAGCAAAAGCCCTTGATCAACTCGGCGCAGCCTTGCGTGAGCGGGGGATGCAACTGGCCTATCACAATCACGATATGGAACTTCGGAATGCGGCACGGGAATTTCATCACATGATGCTCGCCACGAAGCCGGAGAATATGGGCCTGTGCCTGGATGCACATTGGATTTATCGCGGGTCGGGGAATTCGCAAGTTGCCCTGTTTGATGTCGTGAAACTTTATGGCTCGCGTGTCTGCGAACTTCATCTGCGACAATCGAAAGACGGCATTTGGACGGAAGCCTTTGGCGAGGGCGATATCGACTATCCGCGGCTCGCGCGGGAACTGGCAGCGCTCGGGGTTCGTCCCCATCTCGTTCTCGAACAGGCTGTGGAACAAGGATCGCCCAATACGATGAACGCGGTCGAGGCTCACCGGCGCGGTGTCGAGTATGTTCGCAAACTCTTTTCCTGAAGATACCCTCGGGCCGCTCGCGAAAGGCTATCACCGGAAAATGCCGTCAAGCATTCCTTCAACAAACAGCGCGAAAATGGCAATCGTACGAACTAAGAAAGCGTAAGAACATTTTTGGTGACCGAATTCTTAGGAGGCTCCGATGACTGAGACGAAGGTACTGAATCGCTGGTGGGTGGTCTTGGGCGCAATCTTGATCCAATTAGCCCTGGGCGCGATTTACGCTTGGAGTGTGTTCACCAAGGCCCTGACGGCAGAGCCGTATTCCTTCACCAAGACACAAACGCAGATCATCTTCAGCGTTGGATTGGCGACCTTCGCTTTCGTCATGGTTCTGGCTGGACGCCTTCAGTCTAGGATTCCTCCCCGGATCGTGTCTTTGTTGGGAGGACTCATGTTGGGATTAGGTTACATCCTGGCACGCTTTGTGGGGACGAGCTTTTGGGGGCATGTCCTAACGTTGGGAATCGTGGCCGGGGCGGGCATCGGTTTGGCCTATGTCGTGCCCATCGCCGTCGGTGTGCGATGGTTCCCTGATAAGAAAGGAATGCTCACAGGTCTGGCGGTGGCTGGTTTCGGCTTTGGGGCCTTCCTGTGGATCCAGCTTGCCGGAAATCTTGGGCAACTGATCAATATGCTGGGCGTTGCCAATGTCTTCTTCGTTTACGGAATTATCTTCGCCGTTCTTGTCGCGATCGGATCGATTTGGATGGTTAACCCACCGGAGGGCTACCATCCGCCGGGATGGGATCCAGCCGCGCAGGCCAAGAAAGCGGCGAAGGTCGGGGGAACCCGCGAGTTCAGTTCGTTCCAAATGCTCCGTACCCCCCAGTTCTACATGCTGTGGTTCATGTTCGTAGCGGGGGCCATGGCAGGTTTGATGGTCATTGGCGTTATTAAACTCTTCGGCATCGAGCGTCTTCAAGCCTTTTACAGTACCGCAGGCGAACAGGACGCTCTCCGCAAGGCAGAAGTCACCGCCGAACTGGCCATGGCCATCTTTTTTGCCATCGCCAACGGACTGGGCCGCATCGGCTGGGGAATCATTTCGGACTTCATTGGGCGTAAGGCTTCCCTTGTTCTTATGCTCATCTCTCAAACGGCGGTGATGGCTGCATTCTTCTGGCTGGCCCAGACCCCTACGTTATTCTTCCTCGGGGCGTGTTGGATTGGTTTCAACTTCGGGGGGAACTTTGCCCTCTTCCCGGCAGCGACAGCTGACCTATTCGGTAACAAGAATGTTGGGGCCAACTACGGCTGGGTGTTTACCTCGTATGGGATCGGCGGAATCGTTGGACCCATTCTCGGGGGATACTTTGGCGACTTGGCTAAGGCCAGCGGTCGGCTTGAGGCATGGCTGGTTCCGTTTTTGGTAGCGGCCGGGGCCTGCTTCCTTGCCACGCTGTTGGCTATTGCACTCCAGCCGCCCCGAGAACACAGATCGTAGTCCGCCTTCAATCCGGCTTGGGGCCCACCACTTCGCCAAACAGGGCCGCATCGCATTGGTTGATTTTTTGGCGTGATCCATTACAGTGATAGACGCGCCCTGCGTCACACTGTGGTGGGAGGACGTCAGCGCTTGGAGGTCAATATGGCAAGTTCCCAGGACATGATGAAGTCTTCCGATTCGACCGAATCTCTCAAACCATCGCGTCGCGACTATTTGGCAATGCTCTCTGCCGGGGCGGGGCTGGGGTTGGCGTCGCTTCTAGGTTGCCGACCCGGGACGGTCCCCCAGACGATGGGCCAGCAGCGTCGATTACGGGCGGCCTTTTCCAATGCTGGTTTGGCCGGCACCTGGAACAAGTTAGGCTACGATGCCGCCAAGCTATGGGGCGATCTACTCAATGTCGAAGTCGTTTGGTTCGATGGGGAATTCAACGGTCAAAGACAGCGTGAAAAGATCGAACTTGCCGCTGCTGAAGACTGGGACTTCTGTGCCTTTCAGGCTCACCAAATCGACATCCTAGCCGAGCCATGCCGACGCCTTAAAGCCCGCGGCATCCCCATCATCGGCATGGATACGCTCATCGTGGCCGAGGATAAACTCTTCGATCATGGCGTGGTCGTTTATGTCACGCCCGATCACGTCCGGATGGCTGAACAGAGCACGCAGTACATGGTGGATAAAATCGGCGGCAAGGGCAAAGTCATCCATATTGGCGGTCAAAGTGAGCACAGCGGGGCCCAAGATCGCGCCAAAGGTTTTCAGAACATTATTAGCAAGTACCCAGAGATCGAAGTCGTCGGTGGTGGTGTCCGTTGGTGCGATTGGAAGACCGAAAAGGCCCGCGATACCTTCGACGTTCTTCTCGAGCAAACCCCGGACCGCATCGCGGGGGCTTTCTTTCACAATGACGACATGGCCCTCGCTTGCGTCCCACGACTCAAAGGGACTCGTCATGAGGGAATGGTCGTGACCGGCGTCGATGGCCAGCGCCCAGGGTTGTTGGGCGTGCGGGACGGCTTGCTAGCCGCTACGAGCGTCAATCCCGCGGCCATGATCCACATGTATGCCCTAGTCATCGGTCAGTTTATCGTCCGCAATCAGGAGAAATTCGACAAGCTGCTCAAGATTGTCCTGCCGTGTCCTCTTGTCTCGCAGGAATCGGGCAACCTGGACGCGATGCTGTACCTCTCCGATCCCAAACATTGCCTCGTTTAACAAGCCAAGCACGAAATGGCAGACGCGGCGGACGCCATGGACCGCGTCCCTCCCCAGCGGTCCAAGGGGAAAAAGATCGGAGGCGGAGGACCGCGTCCCTCCCAGTTAACAGTCTATCCCCAAAGTCCCCCTCTCCCTCCGGGAGAGGGTTGGGGTGAGGGCAAGCGAACGTCCGAATCGATTGAGAAAACCGGCAGCGATTTGAGGCACTCTCACCCTTGACTCCTCTCCCGCTCAACGGGTGACGGGAGGTTGTGGGATAGGCTCTAAGGAGAAACACGGCGGACGCGGAGGACGGCGTCCCTCCCTGTAAAGGCGAAATTGCAATCAAACCCCTATTTGCCCGCCTCATGGGATGGAGCGATCGTCCCTTCCAAGGGACTGCTGGCCGTTGCGTACAGCTTTTTCGGGATTCGGCCTGCCAGGTACGCCAATCGTCCGGCCTCGGCAGCGTATTTCATGGCGACGGCCATCCGCAGTGGGTCCTTGGCATGGGCAATACCCGTATTGAGAAGGACCCCATCAACGCCAAGCTCAAAAGCCACCGTTACGTCACTGGCCGTTCCCACGCCAGCATCCACGATCACCGGATAGTCGGGATCGTTTTCCTTCAAATACTCCAGACAGATTTTGATATTGTTTGGGTTGAGAATCCCTTGGCCGGAGCCGATGGGACTTCCCGCCGGCATGACACTCGTCGCCCCCGCTTCTTTCAATCGCTTGGCCACAATCGGATCATCCGTGGTATAAACGAGGACTTGAAAGCCATCCTTAACCAAAATCTCGGTGGCCTGGACCGTGGCGATCGGATCGGGAAGAAGCGTTCTTTTGTCGCCCAGAACCTCCAGCTTTACCCAGTCCGCCCCAGGATTTCCCAATTGGGTCAGAATTTCCCGGCCCAAACGGGCGACCCGCACCGCGTCTTCCGCCGTAAAGCATCCCGCCGTATTGGGGAGGATGGTGTATCGCTTGGTGTCAATGAAATCGAGGATGTTGCGCCCTTGCTGGTCGAACAGTCGTTCCCGCCGCACGGCCACGGTGATGCACTCCGTCCCCGAAAGCTCCAGGGCTTGTTGCATCACCTCAAAGGAACTGTATTTCCCCGTTCCAACGATCAGCCGACTTTTAAAAACATGCGAGCCGATCCGAAGGCCCGAATCAAAATCATGCGTGGCCATGCCAAAATCAACCTCCACCCACCAGGGTTACAATCTCAAGTCGGTCTCCGTCAGCCAACGGTGTTTCGGGGTGCCTCGCCTTGGGCACAACCTGAAGATTCCTTTCCACAGCCACAGGCTTATCGGCCAATTTGAGTTCCTTCAATAGATCGGCCAAGGTGATGCCGGAAGCCACCTCCCGCCACTCGCCGTTAATCAAAATTCGGATTGTCTGAGAATCCGGATGATTTGCCATAGGGACACCCGACCATTGTGTGATTCAATCTCAACGCGCCCCCTAACCTCATACTACGACAAAGCCACGCCCCGAGATCAACCCCGGGACGTGGGCTTTCAAATCATCGCACACAAGCACCGAATCACTCGGTTCGCAACACAACCGTGCTGAATTGCTCGGCTGCCCACAGTTGTAGGGGTGTCGAGAACGGTTGATTAGCCGAATGCCGTTCCGGTGACCAGGGCACCATGTAGGCGAGAACGATACCGGTGTTCGTCTCCGTGACATAAACCATGGTTTGTCCCGGTCGAACACCCACTGACGGACCACGTCGGATATCGGCCAAGCCGGTTACCAACAAATAATTCGGTGACTGCGGTATTTGAATCTCCGGCCGGGTCGGTCCCCCACTTCGAGCGGCTTGAGCGTTGAGCTTCTGAATCTCTGCATTCTTCAATTGAATGACCGTTGTCAGGTCGGCAAACACGTTGGCCTCATAAGTCGTTTGGAAATTCCGTGTTTGATTAGAGAGCACCACCCCCCGCAGTTGCCCGGTGAGAAAGTCCAGGAAGAAAAAGGCCTCCACCCCGGCATCCACCGGACCGGTGGCCACCGCGAAGTTCTGCCCACGATCCGTGGCTACCGCCCGAATGGGTGTTTGCGGCCAGTGCGTGCTGAGCAACACTCCACACACCACCCCAACCGTGAACACAGCCGCCCAAGTGTGAATGCGCGTTAAAGACGTCATTGTCCAGACTCCGCGAGCTTCCAGGCACCGACACAGTTCACCACCACCTCAAACAACAGCCTTTGATAGGTTTATGGTATCGTTTCTGGCATGCTCTCGCCAGACGTGTTTTGGCTAACACAAAGAGGAATGTTCCCTTTTTCAAACAGCGAGCAACATCACTATGGGAACCAAAAGACGCAAATCCCGACTGATCGCGTGACATGCTTTGCCGTTGGAAACAACAGGAGGGGAGTCGATTCAGGCACGCACCCGCTATTTCAACGCTTCTCTGCTTCGGAATGTTGAGCGAGATGCGTGAACGGGTGCCGTTGGACCAGCGCCCAGATCGTCTCGTTGACCACCTTGGCCCGCTCGGGCGTGATGGGCAGCAACTCGCCCCGGTCGTGGTGCGGGTCAGGCCCATATTTCTGCGGGTCATTGTAGATGGTGAAATCAAGCGAGTCGGGCTCTTCTTCAAACAGCACCGTGTAAAACAGAGCGGCGATACTATATGCGGGCAGACCGGCACGGATGTGCTGGACGTCGGTATAGAAATCCTTGATCGTCGTAATGCCTGGCATATGGCCGGCCTGCATTCGCTTATCCAGTTCGAAGAACAACTCGCCGGCCGGAATGCACGCCAGCCGACGCTGGTCCCAGAGTTCTGGAAAGTTCCGTTTGATGCCCTCGAACACCTGGTTGGTGTAATCGCGGGTCCGAGAGATATGTCCGATCCAGGGCCTGTCGAAATCGCCTTGATATGGTTTTTCCCACTGCGCGGCGTAATCGAATCCGGCACGGTCCGGAAATTCGGCGGAACGGATGCTGCCGAATCGTTTTTTCATTTCTTTCGCCCAGTCCGGCAATTGGTCGTCGGGTGGGACTTTGCCGCTCGGCATGTTCGGCCAGACGGTGTAGATATATACCCTGCCTTGCGGATTTTTCTTGAGAAAGATACGGATGATGTCGCTGGCGGCCGCCACATCGCCCACGTCTATGGGTCCGTTGAACTTCATCCCCCACATTTCGTCCGTGACATAATGGAGCCTGGAACCAAAGATTTGGATGACAATCGCATCCCACTCACCGCTGAGAAACGCCTTTGGTTTCATCGGTGCAGACTTGACGAGACTCTCGTCGATAGTCAGGTCGCCCCGGCTGGAAGCACTTTGCGTGGCAGCATCGAGTGGCCGTCCCATGGCTCGCCACAGTTCGTTACGGTGTTGCCACGATTGCCAGCCCGCACCCAGGAAGGCATCACACTTCCAGACCTTGCCCGCGCTGCGTCCCAGTTCCTCATGCAACTCAGGCATGGAGCTGGCGGTTAAGCTGTTGCCGAAATAAAACACACGCAAAGTGTCTTTCTTGCCTGGCGACTGCGCATCGGCAACTGCATATAGGCCGGCGAGAACGGTTAGAGCAGCAATTAGCTTCGCGGAAATGTTCATATCCTTTACTCCTTGTCGGTCAGTAACTGCTAACGACTGCGGTCCACTCGCCGTCTATGGACTTAAAGAAACCTACATGTCTGGACTGCGCCAGTACCAGGCGAGGATTGCGGTAAGGTCCATACAGCGAGTCGGCGACGTATTCCACCGTATCATTCCACTCGGTCAATGCGGTAAGTATGTACTTACCAGCTTCTTTTCGCAGCGCGCAGCCACCTGTTCCAGCGTAGAGGCGAGGGCCTTCGATCTCCAGTAACCGCGGCGTTTCTGCCAAACCCCGGCCAAGGTCTTCGTGCAGCTTGGCAATCCAACCGGGACCGAAGACGAGGTAAATAGTGCCATCATCCTCCACGAACAGGCTGGGGTCGTAGGCGAACATGTAGCCGTCCGTGCGCGACTCCGTTGGGCTGCCGGAATCCAAAATGGCGGCAGTCGAGCCGTGCAGGGATGGGGGACCCTCCATGTCGTAGGGCCCCTCCGGGTTTCCGCTTTGACTTTTCAGCAAACACACCTGTTGCCGGCCGCAGGAACAGACAATCCAATAGTCATTACGGATGCGGTAAAGCTTGGGGGTTACCACGGCACGGTCGTAGCGGGGCTCCAAGCTATCGGGCGGGGTGAAATAGACGCCGAACGGACTATTCCAGCCCGACGCTTTTGAGGCTTTACGATTGACCGTAGCTAGGTCGAACACCTTGCCGAGCGCAACCCATGTTTTCAGGTCTGTGGATCGCCAAAGGTAAATGCCGTCGTTATTGTGAAAATCGGGTTTCGAAGTTCGTGACCCTGGTTTCAGCCCTGTTGCGGTTTCGACCGCCGCCGTTCCCGTGAGATAGTACACCGCTGACCCTTCTTCCTTCACGAGGGTAATCGACGGTGACTGGAGGATAATGTCTTCTGGCAATTTTATTACCGGATATGCCGGCGCGATTCTCTCTGCCTGGGCGTCGGGAACGATCGCCTCTTCGCGATGGACGTAAGGATTGGCTTCCTTGTGCTTCGGTCTAATGTCGTATCCATTGCCGTTCCATTTAATTTCCAATGGAAGGCAGCGCAGCCTTGAATGGTCAGGCAGAAAATTGTCGTTGGCAAAGCTGACAACCCACCAGGTTCCGTTATCATCTTGAAACAGCCCGGAGTTGCCGCAATGTGGCAATACTGAGCGGTTGGGATGCCATGGGCCACCGATTTCGTGCGCCCAATAGACGGCACTGTCATAAGTCCCGAAGCGGCGGTATTCCCCGTGCCAGTCACAGCCGCCCATCATTAAGTAATGGCCATCGATCCAAAAAACGTGGCCGATCGGCGCGTCACCACGCAATAGGTGAGATCCGTCCGAGGATTCGCGAACGTAACCCCGGAGCCGTCGGTCAAACATGGGTTCATATCCATCTTCGACAGGTGGTTTTCGATCGGCCTCAAGTTGGGTGAACGTACTGTTCATGGGCCACAGAGTCGCGTAAAGGTAGCCGTACATGTCTCCCCTGTGATCTTGGAAGGGATGGGCACACCAATAGCCAACAGGGGCGGATGGAGAGGGAGGGGGATCAACCGCAACCTTCCAAGGGCCTTGCATTGTGCCAGACTCGCTGCGGAGGAGCCGTTTGCCCCCTCGAACCCAAAGATTGATCCAAAACGTACCGGCAGCATAAAACGGTTTACACAAAGAAACATCGAAGTTAGCCTCGGCTTTTTCGTTGAACCACGGGACCCGGTCGAGTGTCTCAAAACCGGGGATCGGAAACGGCTCCCACGGTTCGCCGCCGGTCAGGTCCTTTCCTCGCAACAATTCCACGCGGCGCCCATGCGAACCGGGACTGTGCAAACCCGAAACATAGAAATACCCGTCGCGACCATTTACACCGTAGGGATCTCGGTACCTGAGGTCACTGAGTGGGCGGGCGTTTTCCCAACCCCACGCTTCCGTAATCACTTCTGGTCTTTTCCATGGCCAAGGCTCATTTTTCGGGTAGAAGTACATAACACTGTCGACCCAGTCCACTGGGACAATGGCCGGCCGCTCGCGCAAGGCCGCCCGGCTGTCCACTCCGCTGAAGGTCGCATACCACTGCCCCTCTGGTCCCTCAAACATCGTGGATTGACCGCCATGCGGGACGGCAACTTTGCGCTGGGTCCAAGGGCCGTCAAGCGACGAGGCAGTGGCCACAAACGTATCGTAGCACGGTACACCCAAGCGGCCATGGATAGCGGCGGCCAGCAGATGGTAAACACCATTTCTCTTAAACAAAAATGCCCCCGCTGTCCCCACCTGCAAAATCTTTCCCCCGGGCGTATTAGCATTGGGCGTGCTCGGTTGAATGAGCCGGGGTTCCTCTGCAAGTTCCGTCAGGGCATCGTTAATCCGCGCGATCCACCCCCCGCCAAAGACCCAGTAAACAGTTCCATCATCATCCTCAAACAGCGAGGCGTCCGTACCGACCCTTGTAATCAGCCCCACATCCTCGTACGGCCCTTCGGGTTTGCCTGACTTACTTTTGAGCAGCCCCGTCCCACACGGCCTCAACGCGTAGGTTAGATAAACGCCACCCTTGACGAAGTGCAACTCTGGTGCAATAAACCCTTTCCATTCATCCTCGTAACGCCCGGTCCGAAGCAACCCTAAGTCTTCCACTTTCGCCTTCAGCAGCGACAGCGGCGCAACAAGCCCCAAGTCCTCCCATACCTTCAGGTCATGGGAACGCCACAACCGAATGCCGTCATTTACCGCGAAATTGATCGTACCGTCTTGCCGAGGGGTTCCGGTCGTCCCGGTGAGGAAAAAAAACCCATCAGGCCCGCGAGTGATGGCACAATCCCGCATCGGTGTTTCGAACAGTGGCTGGACACGGGTGTAGTTGAACCTCGCCTGATGCTCCGCCGGGCTGATCGGCGCAGCGTCTCGGCCCAGATTGCCAGTCTCAGCAAATCCCTTGGCCGCAACGCATAGGACGAAGATGAGTTGTAATGACGTGCGCACGTCGATTCTCCTCGCATGGTTGTGTAGGGACTACTTGCGGTTTGGTACTCGGTGAAACTCCACAGTACTCAGGCCCCATTTTGCACCCTGATTCTTTGGTAAGACAAGCTAGTTCCCCACCTTTACCGAGAGGCGCTCAGGAACCTTGTCTTCGCGGGTATCCAATTGATTTTTCTTGTGCGGTCAGGATACGGGGCTTTTGGGGTGAAGGTACCAGAATAGGCCGAGTGGATGAGGCACCCGTCGTGACAGGCATAACGGACACAGAACATCCGGGCAACCCGGCCAAGCCATTTTCCGACAGCCACCGGAACGTTAAGCCGCCGCCGGGACACCGGTCTTACGTAAGTTAGGCAAGCCAGAAGAGATGTTCCCTGTGCGGACGGCTTCAAGGGGAATAGCCGTGGCTCGCTATTTTGGAAACTGACAAGCAGAAATCATGGCAATTTACCCGACTCGGTGATTTTGCCAAACTTTGACACGGATGTGACCTTGTGGTTTAGTACTATGGGACTACAGTCATATATTGTGTAGATGGGTCAAGCCGCAGAACAATCTTTTCGCGGATTGTTTTGAAAAGACAACACTCCTAGCTGCAGGGAGGAGCATTACCAAAGGAAGCATTCGAGCGCACGGGTAGGGGCAGGACATCTCTTGCCCCTACGGTTGGCCTGAGCTGTTGCCGGAATATTACCAACGGGATCGCCGAGAAAAAGAAACGCATTGTTTTGCGCGAGCGGGTATGGGTTATTGCGCGCGACCAGGAGGGCGGCGATCAACCCCATCACCAATCACCTCACGCTTTTCCGTAATCGCTCGCCGCATTTGCCAAAATGGCCGCAAATGCTAGGCTTTGGCCCTCAGCCACTTGAACGTCTCCATTACCACCAGGATGACCAGTGCTAGAACCAACAGGCTCAACCATTGGGCAAGGGTCACAGGCGCGACCTGGAGAACCTTTTGCATTGGGGGCAGATACATGCTCAAGATGTGAACGCCTTGAGCGATCAAGACTCCGGCAATCAGGAGAGGATTACGACGAAACGGAACCCGGAAAGCGGATGTGGTCTCGGACCGGCAGTTGAACACGTGCACATTTTGGAGCAGCACCATCAGTAACAGCACGAGGTTACGAGCGGCGGTTTCCTCCAGACCTTGAAAGGCCTTCAGCCAGTACCACAGTCCAAAGGCCAGGCCGCCGATGGTCAATCCGGAAACAACCGTCTGCCAGACCATCTGGGAATCAAAGATGGATTCGTTGGGTCTCCTGGGCTTCTTTTTCATGGCACCCGGCTCACCGCCCTCGAAGGCCAGAGCTACGTCTTGAATGCCATTGGTAACCAGATTGAGCCAGAGAAGTTGCACGGGTAGCAATGGAATACGCAAACCGGTCAAGATCGCTGTCAGGAACATCATGACCTCAGCGGCGCCGGTGGATATAAGGAGATAAATCACTTTGCGGACGTTGTCGTAAGCAATGCGTCCCTCTTCGACACCGGCGACGATCGAGGCGAAGTTGTCATCAGCAACGATCATCGTCGCCACTTCCTTAGCTCGACTTTTGCCATTTTTTGGGTGCCGTTTTTGGGGAGAATTGATCTTGGCATGGGAGCCGAATTCACGCAAAAAAGACTCCTTCCTGGTTGTGGTAACTGAAACATTGCCCAGAAAGGAGTCTGAAATGTTGCCGTTGCCTTGCGTGGCGGAACCGCTGGTGATGAGTCTTGGTATAGCATTTTCCGAGCCAACGTTCAACCGCATTCTGCCGTTGCTGGTAGGAGCAATCCTGCTCCGCGGCCGGCGGAGCGTGACGGCAATCCTCTGGGCGATGCGTGACTGGGTCCCCGGACAC
>JAKPII010000217.1 GCA_029549885.1 Planctomycetota bacterium | reverse complement strand
GTGTCCGGGGACCCAGTCACGCATCGCCCAGAGGATTGCCGTCACGCTCCGCCGGCCGCGGAGCAGGATTGCTCCTACCAGCAACGGCAGAATGCGGTTGAACGTTGGCTCGGAAAATGCTATACCAAGACTCATCACCAGTGGTTCCGCCACGGAAGGCAACGGCAACATTTCAGACTCCTTTCTGGGCAAGGTGTCAGTTAACATAACCAGGAAGGAGTCTTTTTTGCGCGAATTCGGCTCCCAGGCCAAGATCAATTTTCCCGAAAACGGTACCCGAAAAATGGCAAAAGTCGAGATTAGAGTCCATCCCAAAAAGTCCCCCTCTCCTTCCGGGAGAGGGTTGGGGTGAGGGTGAGCGATCGTCGGAGTTGTTTGAGAAAACCAGCAGCGAGTGGAGTCATCCGCACGGGCCATCCCTCTCCCGCCGAACGGCCGAGGGGAGGTTATGGGAAAGGTTCTTAAATGACACGCCGAATCCCCGACGGTGGTTAACCGCTGATTGAGCGGAGCTAACAACAGAGGTGTTGTCAGTAAAAGGTAGGGACAAGTTATGGCTCCCAGTTTGACAGAAAAATGCCGCGAGCTTGCCGTTTCGGCCATGAAAGATGGCATCAGTCAGGCTGCCCTGGAAGTCCTCAAACAGTACGGATATGAGGGCTTGACCATGGACCGGGTGGCAGAGGTGGCCGGGATCGCCAAGGGGAGTCTTTATCACTACTTCCGCAATAAGCAAGAGTTGGTGACCTATCTTTTCGAGCAGACGATAGAGCCAGCCATCCAAGCGGGGGAAGAGATTTTCCAGCGGGTGGTCCCGGCTGTGGAAAAGCTTGAGGCCATGGTCCGGATGTGGTTTGACTATTTTTCACAGCACCGGGCACTTTTTGATTTCCTTTTTCGTGATCCTGCGGTCCGCGAGCTTTGTTTGACCTCCCGGCGGTCCAAGAACGGGCTGGCCATTGATCGCTTTAGTGCGATTTTGCGGCAGGGGATCAGCGAAGGAGTGTTTCGTCCCCTGGATGTGACCTACGCGGCGGAGATGATTATTGGCTCTTTGCAATTTGTCATCGAGCGACAACTTGAAACGGGTGAGGCCCATCCCATTGAGGTCTCAGTGCGACGCCTGATGGATATTGTGCTTCACGGGATCGGTGCCTCTTCGGCTAGCGCGGAGAGTCCGTCTGCAATAGGCCAGCGATGTGAAGCACCTCAGGTTGAGGGGAAGACTGGGGAAAGCAGCGAGCCTTCTCAAGTGGCTGCCGAGTAACCGCGGGGCCAAACGCAGAGAAGCAGGAGAATTGCGAGGAGGCAATCACAAGGTGTGCCGCAATTTTTGTTGTGGGGCAGGGCATGAGGAGACGCCTTGTGGGGGAAATTTGAGGGTCGGGATGTGCCAAGTTGGACTTCAAGAGCGTGTTAAGGGGAATACGCCATGAATCGGAAGAAACTGCTCCAGGGGATCATCAGTTTGGGGTTCGCCGCCCTTGTGGTGGGCGTCGGGATCGCATTGGCGATGCT
>JAKPII010000214.1 GCA_029549885.1 Planctomycetota bacterium | reverse complement strand
CCACCCGGTAACCTCCTTTCCTTTCTCTAGGAAATGACTTGCCAACCAAACGACAAAAACCCAAACCTACTTAAAAACCCTTCGCTACAACAGTTCTCGCCTGCCCCACTAGGGATTGCCCCTAATAAATTTTATGGATCGGCCGACCCGTCCCCGCTTCTTGACCTGCCAAGCACTTCCGGGAAAGTCACTCCGCGGGAAAATCTCGGCCAACAGAATCCAGACCGGCCTTTCGCCGAACGAGTCGGGCCAAGCCACAGGCTTCCTCCAGTCTCATCGGCAAAGTCTGATCGTAACGGCTTTTATTCCTCCTGTCCAGCGGGTGCGCATTACTAATCGGGGGGATATTCTAAATGGAGACTCACTAGGCTGACGAAAAATGGCTCCCCTAAATAGTACAAGGGCCCACCTGTATATCCTTCCTATCTTTGCTAGATTACTCCTCCTTCGCAATCGTCGCAGTACGAAAATCTGGCTTTACCCAAATGGTTCGGCCATGTGCTGTCCGAAACTTATTCCCAGTCCTCCCGACCTCACGGCGACAAAGCGTAACCGACAGCGTTGATTCCTTTGCCGTTTTCCTGGCTACGCACGAGCAACCGAAGATATGGCTTCCAAAGCTCTCAGCGGCGTTTCTGACCAAATGGCGCAGCACCTCGAAATTGATGAGCAGCTTGCCCTGATCCGCGATCTTGAAAGTCGCCACGAAGACCTCTTTCGAAAACTGGAAGAACTCGAACGTCGGGTGGCGGAGGTCCTCACGCAATGGGCTAAACCGCTTTCCAGGGGCGATGCGTCCAGTTCATTAGCGGAGCAAGTGGCTCCGCAAAGCAAGAATTAAGACCGGCCCCGGGCGACTTGCCGAAGATTATCCCTCGGTTTTTCGCACGCCTGGTATCACCTGCCGGAAAGCTGGACCTAGCGTCGCCGTCAATGTCGATCGAGCCTTCCCGATCGCCTGATCGCCCGCCATAACCGCCATCCCCAGATGGCACTCAAGCTGATACCGACGAAGCCGGGCGCCGAAATCGATCCCATATTCTCGCTTAACCATCCGCCGAGCAGCGGCAAATCGCTCAGAAGCGGCGGAACTCGATGGGCCAGCATCAAAGCGGAGCCGAGAAACAGGGCACTCGTCATTAGTCCCACCACAAGGCGATTGACGGATGGTTCTAAACCGCGATGGTCAAGATGAATGTCAAACGTTCCATTCCGCAATTGTTGGACGACGTCTCGTAAGGCCTGGGGGAGGACCTCAAGAAGGCTCTGCAATTCCCAATAGGTTCGCTGCGCTCGACGAAGGGCGATTCGTGGTGAGAACACATGCCAAAGGACCTTGCGGCGATACTGGCGGATGACCTCCAAGAGATGAAACCTGGGGCTTAGCAGTTGTGCCGTCCCCTCCAACACGATGAGAGTCTTTAGGAGAAGGGCAATCCTCGCCGGTAACACAATCCGATAACGACGGAGGATTTCGATCATCTCCGTCAAAGCGCCGGCAAGGTCGAATTGCTCGATTGGCATGTGTCCGTAATAGGCCACGAAGTCGGCCAGATCAAGTGCCAAAGCCGCCCGGTCCAGCGAAATCGGCGTGGCCCCGACCTCTGCCACGATGATCGCCAAACGTTCACTGTCCTGACTGACAAGGGCGGTGAGCAACTCTTGCACCCGCTCCCGGAGACGATCGTCCAGTCGCCCTACCATCCCAAAATCCAAAAGACCGATCGTTTCATCGGGAAAGACCATAATGTTTCCAGGATGGGGATCGGCGTGATAGAGGCCATCTTCGAAAATCATCTTGAGATACGCTTGTGCCCCACGGCGGGCAACTTCGTCAAAGTCAATGCCCAATTCTTTAAGCCGGTCCTGCTCTGTCAACTTGCAACCATCAAGGTACTCCAGGACAAGAAGCCTTTTCGTGCTCAACTCCGGGAATGCCCGCGGGATACGGACGTCCGGCGAATCCTCAAAATGAGCCCGAAATTCCTGCAGATTGCGAAGTTCCCGAACGAAATCCACCTCCCGGACCAGCGTCCTTCGCAACTCTGCGACGACCGACATTGGCCGATAGATCTGGAAATCGGGAATTCTCTCAGCCAGAAACGCTAAACCGCTGAGGATTTCCAGATCGGCCAATAGTTTTCCTTCGATGTCGGGATGCTGGACCTTGATTACCACGTGCTCACCGGTTTTCAATCTCGCCCGATGCACCTGTCCGATCGAGGCCGAGGCCAATGGTTCTTCGTGAAATTCAGCAAAAACCTCTTCCAAAGGACGGCCGAGCTCACGGCTGATGATCTCCTTCACTACCTCAGGCGGATCAGCCGTGACATGCTCTTGCAGTTCTTCCAACTCACGGGCGAGGGCCACACCGACCACATCAGGACGGGTACTCAAGAGCTGGCCAAGCTTGATAAATGTTGGCCCAAGTTCCGTTAGGGCCAGGCGGATGCGTGTCGTCCAAGGGAGACGCGCGATCGCCTCCCCCGTAGGGCCCTTGATGAGGTCACGCGCAACCTCCAAGCCGAGCCGGTCAATCCAATCTGCTAGCCCGTATTTGCTTAGCACGGAAAGGATTTCGGCCCAACGGGTCCCGTGCCGGTAGATCTGCCGCAGCGCCATGATCCGAAGCATATTCGGCCTAACTGCTCAAGGAGGCCAAGTGACACAGTTCCGCGCACTTCTTTCCTGCAAAAAGCATACCGCGCCGCGTAGCATGGGAACACAGATTGGGAGCTTTCGGCACCGCCCGGACTGGACTTTCTGACCGATTGGGACGATATTTTAGGGAAAGCGGGCCAGGAATGGTCTTTATCGACCAATCAGGTGGACGGATGACCTGAACGACCGGGGGGCAAAAATGGGTCGATGTCCCCCCTTGGCGCCCTGTCCGCCGATGGATCAAATGAAAATGGGCAGTGCGAAATGGCGGCAGGCAGAAGTGACAAGCCCCCAAGAAAATCAAATCGGGCGGGCTTGCCTGGGGCGGGGCGACCGATAGAATGGAAATTGGCCCTGGACGACAAGCGACCTAAAAAACTGCGAAAGGGATGGGATTGACAGGGTGTGTGGACTGCCCATAAATTGAACTTAGAAGGGTGGCAAACACGTAAGACGCAAACAAACAGGGGACATGTTTTCGGAAATGTGACCCCAGTTGGTTTGCGTCGGAGTGATGGCGAAGTGAGTAGTCGTCGCTCCGCGTTTTGTTCTTTGACAATTTGGTTGTGATCTTTGGTGGCATCTTTGTGCCGAGCGCACGAGACACCGGTCGGCTAGGAGTTCGTCTTCTAGCCAGACCGAGGCGAGCGTCGGTAGCTTGGAGGTCGGCGTCCATCCGCGACAGTGATTGCGGGAGCGTTCGATCCATGTGGCCAAGCTACTAAGGGCGTACGGTGGATGTCTTGGCGTCGAGAGGCGATGAAGGGCGTGGAAGACTGCGATAAGCCCGGGGGAGCTGTCAAACAAGCGTTGATCCCGGGATCCCCGAATCATCACATGCTGAATCCATAGGCATGTGAGGCGATACCCGGCGAACTGAAACATCTTAGTAGCCGGAGGAAAAGAAAGAAAACTCGATTCCCTCAGTAGCGGCGAGCGAAAGGGGAAGAGCCCAAACCGTGGGGATTTTCCCTGCGGGGTTGTAGGGCCCCAATATGGGTGATGTGACTGGCTAGCTGAACCATCCTGGAAAGGTGGACCACAGAAGGTGACAGTCCTGTAAGCGAAAGCTGGCTCACAGCCCTGGGGTACCTGAGTAGGTCGGGGCACGTGGAACCCCGACTGAAGCTACGGGGACCATCCCGTAAGGCTAAATACTCCTCGACGACCGATAGTGGACTAGTAGGGCGACCGAAAGATGAAAAGAACCCCCGCGAGGGGAGTGAAAGGAGACCCTGAAACCGTATGCCTACAAGCGGTCGGAGCACAAGCGTCCAAGAGACCCCGCAAGGGGAATCTTGGCCTGTGTGACGGCGTGCCTTTTGCATAATGATCCGGCGAGTTACTGTTGGCGGCTTGGTTAAGGCCTTCCGGGCCGAAGCCGTAGGGAAACCGAGTCTGAATAGGGCGTTATGTCGCCAGCAGTAGACGCGAAACTGCGTGACCTACCCATGAGCAGGGTGAAGCGCGGGTTACACCGCGTGGAGGCCCGAACCCACTTGGGTTGAAAACCGAGGGGATGACCTGTGGGGAGGAGTGAAAGTCTAATCAAACGCAGAGATAGCTCGTTCTCTCCGAAATAGCTTGAGGGCTAGCCTCGAGACACTACGCATCGGGGGTAGAGAGACTGAATTGGCTTGGGGGCCTTCGCCGGCTGCCCTGCCGAACCAAACTCCGAATACCGATGCGACTATCTCGGGAGTCAGTCCCTGGGGGATAAGCTCCAGGGTCGAGAGGGAAACAACCCGGACCACCAGCTAAGGTCCCTAAGTAAGGCTTAGTCATAAAGGAAGTGAGGTTGCTGTGACAGCCAGGATGTTGGCTTAGAAGCAGCCACCATTTAAAAAGTGCGTAACAGCTTACTGGCCGAGCAACTTCGCGCCGAAAATGAACGGGAGTAAGCCTTACACCGAAGCTGTGGGCTACGCTATGCGTAGCGGTAGGAGAGCGCTGTAGAGCAGATACGGGCCGTTTCGTGAGGAGCGGTGGCGGGCTCTACAGGTGATTATGCCGGAATGAGTAACGATAAAGCAGGTGAGAATCCTGCTCGCCGAAAGCCTAAGGTTTCCTGGGGAAGGTAATTCCGCCCAGGGTTAGCCGGTACCTTAGTCGAGGCCGAAAGGCGTAGACGATGGATGGCAGGTCAATATTCCTGCGCCACCGAGGTGGACCGATGGAGGGACGGCGCTCCTAGGGTGAGCGGACGGATAGAAATGTCCGTGGACCGTTCTGAGGTGAGGGTAGGCAAATCCGCCCTCGCAAGCCAAGGGACGGGACCGATCGCGTTTACGTTCGAGAAGTCATCTGAAAGGCGTCCAAGAAAAGCTCCTAAGGGTTGAAGCCTCGGTGACCGTACTAAAACCGACACAGGTAGGCGAGACGAGAAGTCTAAGGCGCTCGGGAGAACGCTGGTTAAGGAACTCTGCAAAATGGCCCCGTAACTTCGGGAGAAGGGGTGCCCTCGGAGGTGAATAGCTTCTGGGGGTCTCAGTAAATCGGCTCTGGCGACTGTTTATCAAAAACACAGGACTCTGCTTAACACGTAAGTGGATGTATAGAGTCTGACGCCTGCCCGGTGCCGGTAGGTTAAGGAAGCGGGTTAGCCGCAAGGCGAAGCTCGCGACCGAAGCCCCGGTAAACGGCGGCCGTAACTATGACGGTCCTAAGGTAGCGAAGTTCCTTGGCGGGTAAGTTCCGTCCTGCATGAATGGCGTAACGACCGGAGCACTGTCTCAACCAGCGACCCGGTGAAATTGTAGCTGTGGTGAAGATGCCACATACCCGCGGCTAGACGGGAAGACCCCGTGAACCTTTACTGCAGGCTGATATTGGGCTGTGGTGTATCTTGTGTAGGATAGGTGGGAGGCTGCGAAGCCGGGACGCCAGTCTCGGTGGAGCCGCCCTTGAAATACCACCCTGGGTACACTTTAGTTCTAACTCCGATTCCCGTAAACCGGGCGGAGGACAGTGTCAGCTGGGCAGTTTGACTGGGGCGGTCTCCTCCTAAAGAGTAACGGAGGAGTCCAAAGGTACCCTCAGCCTGGTCGGCAATCAGGCGTTGAGCGCAAAGGTAGACAGGGTGCTTAACTGCGAGACCGATGGGTCGAGCAGATACGAAAGTAGGGCTTAGTGATCCGGTGGTCCCGGATGGAAGGGCCATCGCTCAACAGACAAAAGGTACTCCGGGGATAACAGGCTTATCGCGCCCGAGCGTCCATAGCGGCGGCGCGGTTTGGCACCTCGATGTCGGCTCATCGCATCCTGGGGGTGGAGAAGCTCCCAAGGGTTTGGCTGTTCGCCAATGAAAGCGGTACGTGAGCTGGGTTCAGACCGTCGTGAGACAGGTCGGTCCCTATCTACCGTGGGCGTACGAGGCTTGAGGAGGGTCCTCCTTAGTACGAGAGGACTTGGAGGGACGCACCTCTGGTGTACCAGTTGTCGCGCTAGCGGCACGGCTGGATAGCTATGTGCGGAAAGGATAAGCGCTGAAAGCATCTAAGCGCGAAGCCCTCTCCAAGATGAGGCCCCGTAAGGGTTTTCCCGAAAGCCCCCTGGAAGACTACCAGGTTGATAGGCCGGATGTGTAAGCGCAGCAATGCGCTAAGCTTACCGGTACTAACGGGCGAAAGCTTGGCCACATGTATCAAACGCTCCCCTTTAACTCGGCCAACGATCCACCAAAGAATACAACCGCCCCCTCCCTCTGATCGATGTCCGTCTTTCCCGACGGCATCGGTCCTCCCCGGTGGCCATACCTGGAAGGAAACACCCGTTCCCATTCCGAACACGGCCGTTAAGCTTCCAGGGCCGATGGTAGTACCAAAAGTGCGAGAGTAGGTGCTGCCGGGACTAATACACAACAGCCCCCGACGGATTTCCGCCGGGGGCTCTTTTTTTTCGTACCAAGAGCTTATGAGCTTATCCCATAATCTTCCCTCGCCCGTTCGGCGGGAGAAGGGTCGGAGGTGAGGCTGGCCCGAATCGCTGCCGGTTTTCTCAATCGATTCCGACGTTCGCTTGCCCTCACCCCAAACCCTCTCCCAAAGGGAGAGGGGGATTTTTGGGGTAGGCTCCAACTTGGGCTTAAGCTTCCATCGAACTCCGTGGACTCCTCGCCAATCGCA
>JAKPII010000204.1 GCA_029549885.1 Planctomycetota bacterium | reverse complement strand
ATCTGCCGCAGATGGGCCTCAATGGCCCAGCGGGCCTCGGCAACGGTCATCCCCACCACACGCACAGAGCCGTAGGCTGGGCCAAGGTTGATCGTCCCCTCGGCCTCCACCATGTAATAGCCGTTAATCGGCTGATCGAGGAGTGTCCCGATGACATCCACCTGGAGGACGTCATAGACCTCGAGGCGATAGGGGGGCAAGGGGACCATCTTGGGGACCTCGATCTGGACGACATCAGGCGGTTCCAGGCGATAGGCGGGGAGAGAGACCTTAGACAACTCTCGCGGGGGTTCCAACTCCTGGGTCGGGGCCGGTTGCTCCAGACCCCGGTCGTAGAAGTCCATGGTGCGACAGCCCACGGCGAGAAAGAGTGTCAAAAGGATGCAGAAACACGCAGCCGAGCCCAATCCCCACTTGTTCGATAAACGTGGTAATTGATTCTCTGGGCAGCGGAAATCTGTTTTTTTGGGGTATCGCAAGTATTTTTTGCTGTAATCCAGGGGGACCATGGTTGGGCAGTGTCCTTTTGAGTTCCAGCGGAAGGGCTTAGTCAACCCGTACAACCGGATCAGGCGATACTCTCTCTGTATTCGCCGCTGTCGGAATAATCGGCAAAGTTTAACGGAAACTTGGTGAAAAGTCGGGCTATTTCCTTCGCCTCTTCCGACACGGGTGGTCGGGTTTAAGGAACGAGGTAGATCTGATTGGGGCTGCGCGTCGGCATTAAGACGGGAACGAGGACGCCGGCCCGCGTTAACTCACGAAATTGCTCAGGCTGGACAAACTCGGTAAAACCGTAGTTTCCGGGCGATCGATACCGCGCAATTTCCAGCCAGTTGACATAGAGGTAGCCGACGTTTTCTCGGTGGAGCGTCTCCCTAACCTCTTTTGGGGTCTTGCCTTTGGTCAGAATCTCCCACGGTTGATCGTCGAAGCAGGTGGCGTAAAGGACTGGCATTTCCAAATCGAAAACGGCGGCCTCGCCAACGGCCAAAAGTTTCTTCTTCTTGCCCTCAGCGTGATCTCTTGCGAAAAGCTCGTTCAGAAGGGCATGATCCGCACCAATACGACCTGGGTCGTTGCGCAACTGCGCAAGCGGGGCAAAATAGCGATTATCGGCCGCAGCTCCGCTCGTTATTACCAACCCATTGCAAATCATGGCGATAAGACAAATCCCGGTAACAAACCAACGCCACCATAGTCGGTCCGTCCAGTCAAATCCGACAGTTGCCAAAACACACAAAAAGGGCAACATAGGAAGCCAAAACCGGTCAATTCGGTGGGTCAAGCACCACCAAAGTAAAAAAAGGACTATCGCCATGACCGCTGTGGCTTTTTCGAAAAGTCTTTGTTTACTGACCCTCAAGAGACCCAAGAATGCCAGTGGTGTGATAAGGGGACTTTGCCATTCGCTGGTGAAAAAAACCCGGCCGAGATCGACCAGTAACATCCGAACGGAAAAATCGTGGGGGCTGTGGATTCGTGCCCAGCGTGCGGCCTTTTCGGGATTCCATGACGTGCCGCCCAGCCACTCGTAAGCAAGGGGGTAAACCGGGTTACCACTGAAAACGAGGTTCTTAATGTACCAGCCGCCTGCACCGAGGATTATTCCCAATCCGTAGAGGCCAAGCATCAGCAAGAGCGACCGTACGGGGATGCGATGGGCCAACGTTACCAACAGAAACATCCCGATCAAAAAGCCTCCGAATAGCAAGCCCGTGTATTTGCACGCGGCGGCCGCGCCAGCCAGGTATCCGGCAATGATCACCCAGGCCCAGCTTTCCCGGCGGATGGGACATCCCTTGTTCAATGGGTTCCTTTCAGGCTGTTGATTCTCCCTCGTGATAGTGGCCCAATCAGCCCCTCGTTCGAGTGCCGGATAGAGTTGATCCGCGTCGGTCAGGATCGAGACGAGCTTTGAAGCGGCACAAAAAGCCGTGAATATGTAAACGGCGAGCCCAATGTCGTTCAGCCCGGCCGTGGAGACCGAGATGACCCAGGGGACTGAGATAAAAATGGCTGGTGCTACCCAAGGGGAACTCGCACCTCTTGATCGCGCCCAGTGGAGTAAGGCTGCCGCCCCAATTAACGCGAATGTTGCCATGACAACCTTGCCCGCCAAGGCCCCGTACCAAAAATCGTTAAGAAGGAGCATCCCGAGCAGGGCGTGCATTTCCAGACCCAGTGGCATGTTTCCGTAAACGTTGTGCGGCAAAAAAGTGATACGACCCTGCTGGAAAAACTCTTTCGGACATTGGAGATGGTATTCGCGAACATCAAAATCCACAGGCGGGAGCGACGCAGCTAAAAGGATGATCACAATTGCGGTTAAGGTTGCCCCGATACAGACCCACGAAAGAATTTTTTCTGGCAGGGACTGTACAGTCGTGGCGCGTTGAACGGGAAAAATAGGGCGGAGGCGTTGCACAATTACGTCGGGTTTGAGAACCAGCCTCAGCAACGACTGCCACGGGATAATGTAGAGCGTCGGGGGAAGAAACACGATTGCCGCAAGAAGCCATCGCTGCCGGAGTAAACCAAAAAGGCCCCCGAGCAGGACGAGCGTTGAAATGACGTTAAGTCCAACCGGTAGGGCGATACTTACGATTTCCAGAAGGCTAAGCTTCACTCCCATAACCCGGCTAATAGCGACTCCCCAAGCTATACCGGCGGCGAGAATTATGGCTGCGGCGCAGAAAATGGGGAGTCTGTCGAAGATAGAGAATTCTCCGTGGCTCCCCAGCCATGACTTAAGGAGTTCTTCGGGCGTTAGCAACAATTGGAACAGCTCGTACCGTCGGAAAGGTCTTTGAAACACCTGCGAAATGCTGAGGAGGGGCCAGGCGAAAAAAAGGGTTAAATAGGCTATGATTCCTAGGATGGGCAAAATCAGATGCATTTGCGCAGACAACGGCATGCCTGCGGTCGGTAATTCTGAGGGCTTAGTCCCCTGCCTGATGTCCTTTGAACCCGACCGATGATTGCGGAGTTTCATTTTGACCATCCGGAGCATGCAAAGTTGGCTACCGATTTCCCTCCGTTTCCAGCATAAGGCGTCCTTGTCGTATGGCAACCCAGGCAATTGAAGGCATTTTTACACCGAACATGGTTCCCCTCGACGAGCGGGGACGGATCAACGAACCGGAGTTGCGGCGTTATTTGGATTGGTTGATTGCGAAAGGCGTTCATGGGCTTTATCCCAACGGTTCCACCAGTGAGTTTGTTCGGTTTACCCCTGAGGAGCGTCGCCGGATCATTGAGATCACGGTGGATCAGGTGGCGGGGCGAGTCCCCATCTTGGCGGGTGCCGCCGAAGCCAATGTGCAAGAAACGATCAAGGCTTGCGAATACTATGCGAGGCTTGGTGTACGGGCGGTGGCTATTGTCTGCCCGTTCTATTATCGCGTCAGTCCGGACAATATTTACAGCTACTTCAAGGAGATTGCCAAACATAGTCCGGTCGATGTGACGATTTACAACATCCCATGGTTGGCCTCGCCCCTGGATGTACCGACGATCGTTAGGATTGCCGAAGAATGTCCGCGAGTTGTGGCGATTAAGGATTCGTCGGGTGATCTTCCGCAAATGATGCGAATGATCACGGCCATTCGGGCGCGTCGTCCAGATTTCTCCTTTTTGACAGGTTGGGATGCTGTTCTGTTTCCTATGTTACTTTTGGGTTGCAATGGCGGAACGAATGCCACGAGTGGGGTGGTACCGGAGATTACCCGGGCCATTTTCGAGGCGGTGAAGGCGGGACGAATCGACGAGGCGAGACGGTGGCAGTACCGATTGCTTGTGTACAACGATGCCCTTTTTGGGGCGGGTGATTTTCCAGAAGGATTCCGAATCGGAGTGGAAGCCCGCGGCTTTCGCATGGGTGTGGGGCGTCAGCCGCAGTCTGAGGCGAGTCGGGAGCGGCTAACCCGATTGCGGCGACAATTGGAGGAGCTCCTGGTGGAGGACCGTTTGGAATCGATTCCGGACGGCGCGATGGCGAGTTCCCGCGCCACATCGGAGATGACACGATCAGGTGTTGCCCGGGTTTCAGGGGCCACGGAGGAAAACGTTCGGGAACAAGTGGAGAGGGTTGTGCGGGAGGTTGTTCACGTTTTGGCGGAACGGAATGTTGCCGTCAACTGAAGGATGATGTAGGTCTTTTGTGATGATCCATGATCCGAGGGCGCGAAGGCCTGCGCCCCACTCTCCGAGTGGTTGGCCATTTCCAAAGCTACGGATTTGGAGTGTTGGGTCGGAGAAAGGAGTGCCTCTTGGTTGAGAATCTGCTGGAAGTTCATTGGTGGCATTGGTGCTTATTCTCAGTCCTGATTGTCGTCTTGTTGATTCTCGATCTGGTTGTTTTCCACCGGCGGGAACACAGGCCTACTCTGCGGGAATCGGCGATCCTCTCCGCGTTTTGGATCGGGCTCGCACTGGTGTTCAACACACTTGTTTGGTGGTGGGGGTGGCAGCTCCATGGCAACTCTGAGGCCGGCGTGAAGTTTCTCACAGGTTTCGTCGTAGAGAAGTCCCTCTCGGTTGATAATCTTTTTGTCTTTGCCGTCATCTTTCGGTTTTTTGGGGTGGATATCCGCTATCAGCATCGCATTCTCTTTTGGGGCATTCTCGGGGCGATCATTATGCGAGGCATTTTTATTGTGGCCGGCGTGGGGCTGATTCAACTTTTCGAGTGGGTTCTTCTGATCTTTGGGGCATTTCTCATTTACACCGGCATCCACCTTGCGTTTTCCAGTTCAGAGAATGTCCATCCGGAAAAGAATGTCGTCTTACGATTTGGTCGCCGTTATCTGCCGATTAGCAAAGTCACTATTTTCGATCGTTTTTTCATTCGAGAGGCCGGCCGACTGTGCGCCACGCCGGCTTTTCTGGTGCTGCTTGTCGTCGAAAGCACGGACGTTTTGTTCGCCGTCGATAGCATTCCCGCTGTCATCGGAATTACGCGTGATCCGTTTATTGTTTTTTCCTCGAACATCTGGGCCATCCTTGGCTTGCGGGCGTTGTATTTTCTCCTGGTGGGCGTTCTGGACCGGTTTCATTACCTTCATTACGGCCTGGCAGCGGTGCTTTCGTTCATCGGCCTGAAGATGGTGGCCGAGTACGGCGCGCATCACTGGTTTGAATACCATGAACGCCTGATCAACCCTTGGGTATCCCTTGCGGTTGTTGGGGGATTGTTGGGTTTGTCTTTGATCCCCACATTCCTGGGTTATAAAGCCCGATCCTCCGACTTAACATCCGAAGCCGAAGATGAAAGTCGAGAGGGACAGCAACGCGAATTGGCCAAAGTACACGATTCGGAGACTCGTTAGTTGGTCCATCGGATTCGGTTGACATCAGCGTGGACAGTCTTGAGCGATCGTTCGGGCGAAATCGTCTGGCGGCGGGTGTTTCATTGCCCTACAGGCCTGGAAACCCGCTCGCAAGTGTGGCTTGTGATTGAGGGACCTCGGCAACCGCAGTGCGTACGACTTAATTATGATCGACTGTTTGATGCAGGGGCCTCTCCTGAAACCCCGCATAAGTCGCCGCTGAGGCTTGAGATTCAGACCCGTTTGAAGCCGACCAAAAATGTTTTGGAAATCACTTTTCCAGGTCATGAGCAATTTTCGGAATTGGACCACCAAATGGATGGGCAGTTGTTGCAGCCCATCCCGATGGAGGTTTATCTTGAAATACAAGATAGCGAGTCAAAGAACTAAGGAACTTTTTGTTTATCTTGGGGCATATCCGAATCGTCATTAAAAACACTGGTTTTGATGTTGGCGTGAAGGGGAAATTGGCTCAATCGCGAGGCGAGGTGTGCCGTGATTTCAAAACCTGACATGTTTAAGGTGGGTGTGCTTATCATCGTGGGCATGTGCACCCTTGTCGTTTCCGGTGTTGCCGGTGCCGAAGAGACTTCGTCAGTGTCCAGCATTGACGTAAACGGCCCTGCCTTGCTCGCCCTGTTCGAATCAACGCTCGTAGATGTCATTGCGCGGACAGAAAAATCGGTGGTGGCGATTGCCCGGGTTCGCACCAGCCGGCCAGGGGAGGTTTTCAATTTGGAACCGCGATTGGATCCATTTGGGGGCCTGGCCGAACGGAGTATCACACCGCAAACCGGCGACCCAAATTTCTTTCCCACGGACTACGGGGCGGGCGTGGTTGTGGACTCCAAAGGTTTGATCCTTACTGTGGCACAACTCATTGGTGAGGAAAGTGAATACTACGTGACGACCTGCGACCGGCGGACGTTTCGGGCGCGCGTTGTGGCGGCCGATCCGCGCAGTGATCTGGCCGTACTTTCCGTTCCGGCAGAGGATCTGCAGCCGATTACGCTGGGGAATGCTGCCCTCTTGAAAAAAGGCCAAATCGTCATCGCATTAGGCAATCCTTATGCCATTGCAAAGGACGGTCAGGTGTGCGCAAGTTGGGGGATTGTGTCGAACCTCGGTCGCAAGGCGCCGCCAATGCCCACAGATCGGGATCCCACCGGCAAGCCTACCATCCATCATTTTGGGACCCTGATTCAAACGGACGCCAAGTTGGGCTTCTCCAGTAACGGTGGTGCGTTAGTGAATTTGAAGGGGGAAATGGTGGGACTGTTAACCACGCTTCCTGTCGCCACAGGTTACGAAACCCCCGCGGGTTATGCCTATCCGGTGGATGAGACCTTCCTCCGAGTTCTAAACCACCTGAAACGCGGGGAAGAGGTTGAATACGGTTTGCTCGGCATTCAGCCAGAAAGTTTGTCGCTGGCTGAGAGGGCAAGCGGTCTTCAAGGGACGCGGATTGATCGGGTGGTACCGGGAACACCTGCGGACCGCGTCGGCCTGCGCGGTCGGGATCTCCTCGTGGCGGTCAACGGTGAGCCTCTCTACGATGACGATGGGTTGGTACTGGCGGTGGGGAGGTTGCCCGTTGACTCAAAGGTCACACTGGATGTCGTCCGTGACCGGCGTCGCTTTCAGGTTCAGACTGTCTTAACGAAGTATCCAGTTCGTGGCCGAAAGATTGTGACAGCGCCGCCCCAAAAATGGCGGGGGATTACGGTGGATTATGTCTCGGCGGTCTCGTCAAGTCCTGAAGGTTTCTGGCAGTTTCCGCGTCCCACGGATGCAGTGGCAGTCGTGGCCGTGGAGGAGAATAGTCCCGCATGGAAAGCAGGTCTTCGTCCGGGCGCGTTTATTTCGCACATCGAGACAGAAGCCGTGACCACGCCCAAGGTCTTTTATCAGGTCGCTGCTAAATACAAGGGCCCGGTTCGTTTGCGTCTTGTCCCCGATGGTTCCGAGAACTATCAACCCGTCTTGATCATCGAGCCTTAAAGCCTATCCCAAAGTTCCCTCTCCCTCTGGGAGAGGGTTGGGGTGAGGGCAAGTGATCGTCGAAGTCGATCGAGAAAACCAGTAGCGATTCGAGCCACCCTCAAGCCCGGGCGCCTCTCCCGCCGAGCGACTGAGGGGAGGTTACGGGATACGCTCTTAGCCGGCCGAGGCTTTCGTCATGGGTTGTCTAAGGGGTCTTTAGCGAAGGGTGTTAGCGGGACGGCCGTCGTGCTTTATTCGCCTCTGACCAGCAAAGGCGGACCTTTTCTATCCTTCTTGATAATCCCGAGTGAACAGCGAGGTATCTCAATTTCTGCATTCGAGACCCGTTGGGAAAGTAGGTTCGCAAATTACCCTGAAATGACGTCTCCTTTCGCAGTGTGCTTGGTGTCTCCTACCGCAGTGTGCTCGGCGAACGTCTTCGTCAAATTGCAAAGGGGCGGATCGTGTTCCATAATACAGCACAGTACCGAGAAATCTTTCGAAGTCTTTTGCAGGATTGCGCTACCATGAGAAAGGCGTTGTATTGGTTTTGTGTGGCTGTGGTCGTTTTTTCGTTGTCAGCCGGTGGCGCCAAGGCCGATTCACTTGATTCAGGCTGGGAGTCGCCACCCCGCGAGGCGCGCCTCCGCGCTTATTGGTGGTGGCTGAACGGCTGTGTGACCCCTCAGGCGATTACGCGGGACCTTGAGGAAATGAAGGCCAAGGGCTTTGGCGGGGCACTCATTTGCGACGCGGATGGATCGAGCCAGGATGGCAATGAACGCGCACCCCACGGTCCCGACTTCTTCTCACCGCAGTGGAGGAAATTGTTCAAATATACCTTGCAGGAGGCCGATCGCTTGGGGCTGGAAATGAGCCTCAATATCCAGAGTGGCTGGAATCTTGGAGGACCTGTTGTCTCCGCCGATGACGCGGGCAAAAAACTAGTATGGTCAGAGCATCGTGTGACTGGACCTTGCGAGTTTCGTTCGCGCCTTCCCCAACCGGCACACCGTGACGGCTATTACCGCGATGCGATTGTTGTGGCGTATCCTGTGAAAACCGTGTCCGTCGAATCTCCAGAGGTTCGGGTGACCGCATCGTCGGGACAACCGGCCCATCCAGTCGATGATCTTGCGGACGGGAACCCGGAAACGTTTTGGGCTTCCGGAGGGGGCCAGCCGGGACAGGGACCTTCGCCGGATCGGCCTGAGTGGGTTGATTTTACTTTCACATCGCCTGTCAAAATCAACCGTGTGATCTTGCGCCCTCGCCCGATGTATGGGCCGCATAAGTGTCGTTTGCTCGTCTCGGATGACGGTCGTGAGTTTCGTACCGTCGCCGACCTGACGCTGCCAAATCCCCGGGACGAAAGAGTCTTTTTGGTGGATTTGACGGAAGGCAAGATGTTTCGCCTCATGATCTTCGGGGCATACGATCGGGGATCGCTTGAGCGTCCGCGAAACGTGCAGATTTGCGAATTGCGACTAAGTGGTCCGGAAGGGGAATGGCCGCGGGCACCGGCCCGTCGTCCGATCACTAACTGGGCGGAGAAGGCGGGTTACCGACCCCTACATTTTTCGGCGCCAGATACAACACCCCTTTTGCAAGAGGCCGAACCAATCCCAGGTGAAGAAGACGTTATGCCAGATCAGGTCATTGATCTCACCGACAAGCTGGCGGAAGACGGGACGCTTTCCTGGCAGGTGCCGGAAGGGACGTGGGAAATTTTACGGTTCGGTTACACCGTCAGCGATCGTGCCTATGTTTCTACGTGTAGTCAAGGATGGGAAGGCTATGCTTTGGACGTCCTTGATGCTGGGGCATTTCAACGTTACTGGGAGGCAGTCGTCGAACCTCTTCTGGCTGACGCAGGGGCGCTGGCAGGCAAGACGCTGAAGTACCTTCACACTGACAGTTGGGAAATTGAACCCCTAAACTGGACACCCACGCTTCCTGAGGAATTTCACCGGCGTCGGGGTTATGCGATCACCCCATGGATGCCGGTGTTGGCCGGACGGATTGTCGGCGATCGCCGTGCAAGTCATCGGTTTCTTTACGACTTCCGCAAGACACTGGGGGACTTGGCTATTGACAACCACTATCGGTTGTTCCGGGACAATGCCCATAAGCACGGGTTGGAAATTCACCCAGAATCGGGCGGTCCCCATGCGGTTCCCATCGATGCCCAGCGGTGTTTGGGATTCAATGATGTTCCAATGTCCGAGTTTTGGGCGTGGTCGTGGCGTCATCGTATTGGCGATGCAAATCGTTTTTTCGTTAAGCAACCGGCCTCGGCGGCGCACACATATGGTCGCCGCTTGGTGGCCGCCGAGGGGTTTACGACCATTGGCCCACACTGGCAGGAGACCCTGTGGGACAATCTCAAACCTTCCTTTGACAAGGCGTGCTGCGAAGGCCTTAACCTGCTGTTCTGGCACGCCTTTGTGTGTTCGCCCGAGGAGTACGGCCTGCCAGGCCTCCAGTATTTTGCTGGGACGCACCTCAATCCCAATGTGACATGGTGGTCGAAATCCAAGCCGTTTTTCGACTATATCAACCGCTGTCAGTTTATGCTTCAACAGGGCCTTTTTGTCGCCGATGTTTGTTATTATTACGGCGATCACGTTCCCAACTTTGCCCAACACAAGCGAACGGACCCCGCCAAGGTTTTACCCGGTTATGACTACGACGTTATCACGGCGGAGGCGTTGTTGACGCGGGCCACAGTTCAATCCGGCCGCATCGTGCTCCCGGACGGTATGAGTTATCGTATCCTCGTTTTGCCTAACCACGGAGTGATTTCGCTGCCCGTTCTCCGCAAGGTGGCGGAGTTAGCCAGAGACGGTGCGACCATTGTGGGCCCGCGGCCCAAAGAATCCCCCAGTTTGAGCGACGACGAAGCGGAACATCAGCGGTTAGTTGCCGAGTTGTGGGACAATGGGCGCGTGATCGCTGACAAGACAGCCCGCGAAGTACTACAAGACGCCGGCATACCGCCGGATTGCGAGTTCATCGGGGGAGATGCGGAGGCGGATTTGGACTACATCCATCGCCGAGTGGGTGAGGTGGACATTTACTTCGTGGCCAATCGTAATCCCAAGCCAGAGCGCTTAACGGCGGTATTTCGCGTGACGGGAAAGGCCCCAGAGCTGTGGGACCCCGTGACGGGTCGGCGGGCTTTTGCCGAAGCATATTCAGAAAAAGAAGGACGGACGGCCGTGCCCTTGGAGTTCCCACCGTGTGGGGCGTGGTTTATCGTATTTCGGCAATCGTCTGCAGAGCATCCACCCCGAAAGGAATCAAACACCTCACGGTGGGTCACGTTGCGAGAAATCCCCGAACCTTGGCGCGTCACATTTGATCCCCGATGGGGTGGTCCTGGAACGGTTGTCTTCGAAAAGCTTGAAAGCTGGACCGACCGCCCGGGACCGGGCATTCGATACTACTCTGGAACGGCCATTTACGAGACAGAATTCACGTGTACAGATCAGGATCTTTCCGCACATGGCACGCATCTGTGGTTGGACTTGGGATTGGTACGGGAGTTGGCAGAAGTATTTGTGAACGGGCGTTCGTGCGGCGTGGTGTGGGCACCGCCTTTCCGCGTCGATCTTGCCGGGGCGGTCCGCGCGGGGAAAAACGAGCTCCGCATTGAGGTTGTCAACTTCTGGCCAAACCGCATCATTGGTGATGCCTCCTTGCCGCCAGAAAAGCGATTAACACGGACCAATATTCGTAAGTTGACGCCCGACACTGCGCTCATGCCTTCGGGAATTTTCGGCCCCGTACAGATTGGGCGACTGGAATAAGTGATAACTGCGACACTGGGGCACGTTTCCCCAAGCGCGGATTACGCTGGCGGTCGCATCATGGCATCTACGCCGCGGAAGCCTTTAAGAGTCTATCTCAACAAAAAGTCCACCTCTCCCTCCGGGAGAGGGTTGGGGTGAGGGCAAGCGATCACCGGGGTCGATTGAAAAAACCGGTAGCAACCAGAGCCACCCTCCTCCCGATCCATCTCCCACCGAATGGGCGAGGGGAGAGATTGCTTCTAAGTGCTCTCTCAGTAGACGTGCCAGCGGCTTGTCAACTCGGTAAGTCGGTCAGAGAATGAACGTGAAAGGAATTGACCTGAACACATGGCATGAGGCAGACCGCGGAAGCCGATGACCGAACCTTCTGACGTACTTGTTGTTGTTGTAACTTACAACGAAAGGGAGACCCTTCCACAGCTTGTGGAGGCCGTCTTCAACTCAGCCCCCCAGGTTGACATCCTGGTGGTGGACGACAACTCGCCGGATGGCACAGGGAAGTGGTGTGAAGAATATGCCCGCCAGAACCCGCGTATGCATTGCCTTCAACGGCCGGCAAAACTTGGCATTGGGAGCGCGGTTGCCGAGGGCCTTCGCTGGGCGATTGATCAGGGATATCGGTACGTTATTACGATGGATGCCGATTTGAGCCATCCTCCGGAGAAGATTCCCGAGTTGCTTGCCGCAATCGAAGGGTCAAATACGACAGGGGCGGATGTCGTTATTGGTTCGCGCTATGTGAAAGGCGGAACCATTCAAGGTTGGCCGTGGTATCGCTATCTCATGAGTTGGGGCATCAACAGCTTTTCCCGGTGGCTCCTTCGGTTGCCAGTTCGCGATTGTAGCGGCAATTTTCGATGTTACCGGGCGTCGGTTTTAGCGGCCTTGAACTGGGAGGAGTTTTGCTCCACAGGGTACTCGTTTTTTGAGGAGATTCTATTCCGTTTAAGACAAGAAGGGGCCACTTTCCAGGAGATCCCAATTCGCTTTGTCGAGCGACGCGAGGGCCGGTCGAAAATGCGATTACGGGAGGCCCTCTCGGCGATTGCGGCCATCATTCGGTTGGCCCTTCTTGGTGCTTGTTCCCGCCTTCGAAAAAAGACCAAACCTCAGCACCCGAGGTAACGCTCGGCCCATCGTTCAGGTAAACGCGTCAAGGACCTGTAGGATGACAGCGATAATGCCCATGAAGATGATAATCCACATCCCTGTTCGCACGGCATGGCGAAGGATGAAGGGCATCGTCTCTTGCCGCGTTGCTGCGTAAACAAGACTGACTGCGATCAGGAGCGGAATGAAGTACCAAAGATAGTTCGTTGCCATAGTTGTCATAAGGAGTGGATTGGAAATATCCTCCGAGAATGCCAACGATTTCGCTCCGTTAAACAGTTGATCAAAAAAACTATTGCTTGGCGGTGGTCTCCGGCACGGCATCGGATGATTCATTCCGGGGTTCGGCCTTTTCCTCACGACGGGCGGAATCTTCCGGGAAGATCGGCCCGGAGAAGGCGTCAAAAACGACCAACAGGTTGAGCAAGCCGGCAATGGCCGTGTAAAGGCTCCCTAAATCGAAATAGGAGTGAAGCTCATAACATAAGCGAGAAAGGGTCGGCGGATCGCCATCATCCGTGCCCAAGCGCGGTGGCGCCATAAAGTAATTCCATAACGGGGCCTTTCCCTGCCGGACACGTGCCGATTGAACGAGTGCCGGAAGTGCCGGAAGTCCCACCCCAACTTGACACAAGTAATAAAGCCGCATGTCACCAGGACGAAAGGAGGCATAGACAACACGGGCATAGCCCAAGTCGCGGCGACTCCCTAAGTAACACCCGTAAACAAATAAGCCCGTAATACAAACAAAAAAGAGGATGGCCTTGGCCCACCGCCCTTGGTACCAATGCCCCAGACCAGGGAGCAGCCAGGCCAAGAATGCAGCGGTCCAAGGGTCTTTCAAAGCCACCCAGTTTCCATATTCATCCGTAAAACCGCGCTGCTCAACCGAAACGGTTGGCCGCGATTTTGTCTGCGACACTGTTTTCATGATTGTTCTTGCTATCCACTAAACCAGGAGAATTCGCATTGGGCAGGAAGAAAGGGAAGAAGGTCCAGCGATCCTTAACCTTTGAGACTACCCGACAGGGTGCTTTTTTGCAACCCAAGTTGTCAAGTTTCCTAACGTTATGACCAAGGGCAGAACATACCGCAAAAGATACAAGGCAATACCACCTTTTGCGCATCTAGCCCTTGAGTTGCAACATTCGTTCCAGGGCAACCAGAGCGTCAGCAGCCGTTGCATCATCCACACGAATCACGTTGACCGGCGTCCCGGCTGCCAAATTCTCTGCGGCCCAACAAAGGTGGGGCAGGTCGATCCGGAACATGGTTGAGCACATGCACACCACCGGGGCGAGGAAATAGATTTCTTGTTCCGGGTGCTTCTTCTTCAGGCGATTGACCAGGTGGAGCTCTGTCCCGATGGCCCATTTTGTGCCCGGTGGGGCCTCCTCCACGGCACGAATAATCTTTCCCGTCGATCCCACTACGTCCGCCTTTTCCACGACCTCCCGCATACATTCGGGATGGACCAGGATACGGATGCCAGGGTAGTGCTCTCGATAATAGTCAACATGCGAGGGCAAAAAGATTTGGTGTACGCTACAATACCCCTTCCAAAGGATGACACGACTCTTTTGGATGGCCTCTTTCGTTTGTCCGCCCAGTTCCTCGGCTTGAGGGTCCCATACGGGCATTTCTTCCAAGGGGATGCCCATCCTCAGGGCTGTGTTGCGGCCTAAATGCTGATCCGGGAAAAACAGCACCCGTCGGCCACGCGATAGCGCCCATTGTAAGGCTACGTCGGCGTTGGCCGAGGTACACACCGTCCCCCCATGGCGCCCACAAAATGCCTTAAGCGACGCGGCAGAATTGACGTAGGTCACCGGGATCACCTCGCTTAGGTCGATGACCTGCCCCAGTTGGTTCCAGCAGTTTTCGACTTGGTCGATCGCGGCCATGTCGGCCATTGAGCAACCGGCCTTCATGTCGGGGAGGACGACGGGAATCCTTTCGCCACGCCGCTCTTTGACGCGTTCCGGACGATTGGCCAGAATGTCGGCGGTTTCTGCCATAAAATGGACGCCACAGAAGATGATCGCCCGGCAGTCCTTGTTTTCGGCTGCCAGGGCGCTCAAGCGGTAACTGTCTCCCTGCAGGTCAGATAGTTCAATGACCTCATCCCGCTGATAATGATGCCCCAGGATCAAAAGTCGCGGGCCCATTTTTTCACGGACGGCCTGAATACGGGCCGTTAATTCCTCCTGGGAAAGACCTTTATAGGCAGCGAACGGAAGAGCTCCCGCTGTTTGGCGTTCCAGTGTTGTGCTCATGAACTCTCCAAGCTTTCCAAAAACTCGATGACTACAAAATACGGTAGAATTCAACGTCAATAATTTCGTCGGAGCTCACCTCGATGTCCCCCTCGGGATTAGGAGACTCAAACTCGTCGGACTGAGAGAACACGCTAGGAAACAGTTTTCTTCCTAAATACCAAAGCGCCATGCGCAGTAGTAACCGCCGCGTAGGTAGAAAAACTAGTAGAAAGCCCAGGCAGTCAGTGACTAAGCCTGGCAACATGAGCAATACACCAGCCACTAGCAAAACCAAAGCATCAATCGGCGCGACAATTAGAAACCCATCTATTGGGGGCAGTCGAGGAGTCCCAGTAAAGGAAAAAACGCCCACCCAACGGATGATACCCAGTCCCAGGAGGAGCGTCACCAGGATTTCCCCGAGTGCAAGTAACCATCCGGCGTAACTTCCTAGCCAAAGAAGGGTGGCCAATTCGGTAATACCGAGAATGAAGATAATAACAATGATCTTCGCCATCACCCGAATATTCCTTTTCAGCCTATCTTGCCAAGGGCCAATAGCAAGGCCCCACTTGTGGCGGAACGTTTCATCACCGCCCGGTAGCTGCCTTGATTTATTCTACCGCTTTGAATAAGGCCGGGCCACGAGCACCCGCTAATTGGTACCGGCGGCTAGTATACAAATTCTGCACACAGGTGAATACCACCAAGTTGAACCAGGCGCAATCACAGGAGACACGCGGACCAGCGAATCTCCTGTCCCCACAGGCCCTTACACATCACAGGGCAGAAGATCGCAGACGTTGACGATACCTCCAAGCCCGTTAGGGGCAAAGCCTCCCTTCGCTATTTCGCCGAGCCTATTGCGCTTCCGGTAAGATGTTATTAGCGAGAACGACATCTGTGGCGTCACCCAGATCAAGGGCCTTTCGATCCTCCGCCCGCGACTGAGCGACGTCGCGAATAATATTTCCCGTGATCGCCAGACGACGACAACCACCGCGGGCGGTAACCGCCGGGTCGGCCAAGCCCGTAAAAATATTGCCCGAAATCACGATATCCGTTGTTCCCTCAAGGACAATGCCGGTGGCCAGGTTTGCCTTATCTGTGCGGCGAGTTTGCTGACCGATATAGCTGTCGGAGAAATTGTTTCCCGTAATCGTAATCCGCCCACTGTTGGGACCAATTCTGACCGCAAAAACCGGATCAATGGTGAACGTGTTTGCGGACACCGTGCAGCCCCATGCGTCGCGGAGATCAATCGCCCCTCCGAAATTATCTGCAAGGACGTTGGAACTCAACGTAATACCGTAGCAATCCCGGTCCAAGACAATGGCCGGTCCCTGGCATTCCTCGATCATATTTCCCGAGACGACCGAACCATACGTGTTTTCGACGATAATCCCCTCGCCCAAATGGTCGTCGAGGTTGTTGCCGTTCATACAAAGGTTGAAGCTATCGATACATACAAGGGCCTGCTGGTTTTCCTCCAATTGATTGGCATTGACAACGATGTCGTGACACGCCTTAAGAAAGATGCCCGCACCTCTGTTGTACGTGATAATGCAGTCGCAGATCCTAGGGTCTTCGTAGCAATCGATCAAGGCAATCCCATGACCGCCGTTGTGATCGATGCTCAGTGCGTGAAGGAGGATTTCATTGACCCCTTCGGCAACCAGCCCTGGCCCACTGGTCGGTTCGGTACTTTTTGCGTCGATCGCCTTAGGATCGCCTTGGATTCGCAAATACGCAAACTCAACCCGCCAAAGCCTTGCCCGCGGATTGGTCTCACGATCGGCGGGTCGAACGATGATTGCAGGCTTGCCTTCTGTGTTGTGGTTAATGATTCGGGTGGCAGGGCCCCTGCCAACGATGCGGACCTCCGAACCATGGACGACAAGCGGTTCTGTTATGACGTAGTCACCCGCTGGGATTGTGAGAAGCCCGCCATTTTGCGAAACGGCGTCGAAGGCCGCCTGAAGACTGGGGTAGTTCTGAGCATTGATCGTAACGGGTTTGCGGATTTCCTGGGGTAATTCCTCTCCTGTGGCCGTTTGTTGGCCGGCAGGTGGTTGGATGGCCATCACGCTGACGGATTTCTTAATCGATATGCCATTACCCTGACAGAGCACGACGGCAAAAAGTCCCATCGCGACAAGGAGCCGGCCGATGCGAAAAATAAACCTAGCGCGGCCATTGGCACGCGGTGTGTCGGTTCGAAAGGCGAGATTCATGGCAATCACTCCTCTTGGCTAAGGGTTTACCAGGGGAATAAAAAAAGCATCTTCCACCCAAACGTCAGCAGGGGCACCTTCCAGCAGTCGCCAACCTCGCCCGATATTGTAATCAAAACACTGCCTGGCCGAACACCACCAGAAAGGGATAGGGAGCCGCTCGCCCCCCTATCCGGCGAGACAGGCGCCGCGACGAAGAGAACACACTGAGGTGGACGGGCCGAAGTGCCTCGGTTCGGATACGGATTAAACCGGAACGCGTCCCACCAATGATTTCGTAACGGAGGACAACGAACTATCGGGGCCGTACAAAAAAGCGCCCGCGCGCAAGTGCTTTTTCGTCCGGACGCAACACACGCACTTCGGCTGTGCTACTATCGCAATCGCAATTACGTGCGCGACCGAGGAACTACCGCTGGAGCATCTTGAGGATTTCTTCCCGGGCAAGGGCCAGGGCCTCGGGAAGTTTATCGGGGAATTTGCCGCCAGCTTGGGCCAAATCAGCTCGGCCACCACCGCCGCCGCCCACGACACCCGCCACCGTGCGAACCCATTTCACGGCGTCTAGGCCACGTTTGGTCAGATCAGCGGAGAATCCCGCAACGATGACAACTTTCCCGGCATCAGCCTGTTTTCCTGCCAGGAGGACGGCCACCGGCGTCTTCTTGCGACGTAATTCATCAATGAGCTGACGCATCGCGTCGGCATCTGCATTGGGGATTTCACTGATGACAAGGCGGACACCGTCAAGCTCTTCCGATTGATTCCAGAGTTGATCGGCGTTGATTCCCACGCCTCGCCCGCCGGAAGCCAATTGTTTGCGGAGTTGTCGGATTTCCCGCAGCATCGCCTGAAGCCGGGCAGGGACTTCTGCCGGTGGCACATTGAGGGCAACCGACACCTCGGACATGATGTCGGAAAGTTCGCGGACAGTCTCATAAGCCTTCCAACCCGTCACGGCCGTGATGCGACGTGTCCCCGCGGCAACGCTCTCTTCGCTGACAATCTTAAACAATCCAACTTGGCCTGCGTGATCGAGGTGTGTCCCGCCGCAAAGCTCCTTACTGTAATCGCCAACCATCACAACTCGTACCACGTCGGGATACTTCTCGCCGAAGAGCATCATTGCCCCGAGTTTTCGGGCTTCACTAAGCGGCATAAAGCTGATTTGAACAGGGGCTGCCTCCAAGATGCGACGATTGACCTCAGCCTCGATCTCCGCCAGTTCGTCGCGCTTCACGGCCGACGGGTTCGCAAAGTCGAACCGCAAGATGTCATCATCGACCTTGGAGCCTTGCTGTTGGGCATGTTTGCCCAGGACCTTTTGAAGGGCATAATGCAGCAAGTGCGTCGCTGTATGGGCCCGACGAATCCCTTGTCGCCGCCAGTTGTTGACCTTGGCGGTCACCTGCATTCCCAAGGTGAGTTGACCTTCGCGGAGGTGTCCATAGTGGACCGTGAAGCCACTTTCCACTTTCGTGTCAATGACTTCAAAGCGAACTCCTGGAGCGACAAGCTCACCCTGGTCACCGACTTGACCACCCATTTCACCGTAAAAGGGCGTCTTGTCCAGGACCACGGCGATCGGTTGACCGTGATCCTTGTCGGTCACGGAATCGAGGAGATGACCAGCAGCGATCAGGCCAATCACCTTTGCGCCGGCCAGTTCGGTCATCTCATAACCGACAAACTGGCTTTCGAGGCCCGCCTTTTTTAGGGAATCAAGCGGACCGGTGTAAAAGACCTCTTTCTTCTGACCGGCCCCGGATTCAATGCCGTGGCGTTCCATCTCGCGTCGATAGCCTTCCCAGTCGAAGGCAAAGTTTCTCTCGGCGGCAAGCGTCTCCAAAAGTTCCGGCGGAAATCCGTAGGTTTGATACAACTCGGCAGCCTCGGCCCCCGAGACCACCCCCCGACCACTGCGTTCCATCTCCTCGAAAAGACGTTCAATTCGGTCCAGGCCCGTTTCCAGAACGCCAAAGAAATTCTCTTCCTCCCCTTTGATGACTGCGGTGACCCGCGGAATGGTCTCCTGCAATTCCGGATAGGGATTCTTCATCATTTCGGCCACGACAGGCACGAGCTTGTGGAAGAACGGCTCGCGGACACCCATGCGGTGACCATCCAGCACGGCACGCCGAATCAAACGGCGAATCACGTAACCCTGTTTATTGGGCGAAGGGGTCACGTTCTCATGAATGGCAAACGTACAGGCGCGAATGTGATCAGCAATCCGTCGCAACCGCCGTCCAAAATCGCTGGCCGGATCATACTTGACGTGGCATACGTCGGCGGCTGCCTCGACGATCGGACGAATAATGTCAATGTGGAAATTCGACTCGACCCCTTGCAAGACGGCTGCCGTACGTTCTAGCCCCATGCCGGTGTCGATATTCTTGCTGGGCAGCGGCCTGAGATTATTGGGGGGTGGTCCCACCCGATTGAATTGGGTGAACACCAGATTCCAAATCTCGACCTTTCCCCACGGGGTTTCGTAGTAAATCTCGCTGCACGGTCCGCAAACGCCGTCGGGCCCCTGGCTGGGGGCGTTGGCCGGCCAAAAGTTTTCATCTTCGCCCATCCGCGTGACCTTTTCAGGTGACAGGCCCACTTCCTGAATCCAAATGTTGGCCGCCTCGTCATCGTCAAGGTACACAGTGGCCGAGATCTTCTCTGGGTCGAGACCAAGCCACTTCTTGTCCGTTAGGAATTCCCAGGCCCAGAGGATGGCCTCCCGTTTGAAATAATCTCCAAAGCTGAAATTGCCCAGCATTTCGAAGAATGTGTGATGGTAGGCGGTTCGGCCGACATTCTCGATATCGCCCGTGCGCAGGCACTTTTGGCAGGTTGTCGCCCGGGTAAACTCCAGCTTGCACCGACCAAGGAAATGGTCCTTGAACTGGTTCATGCCGGCCGGGGTGAACAGAACGGACGGGTCCCACCGGGGGACAAGGACATCACTCGGCCGCCGAACACAACCCTTGGACTCAAAAAATGTCAAGTATTTTTCTCTTAATTCGTCCGCCTTCATAAAAATGTGTCATCCTTTTGATTCGGGAAAGTGCTAAGATTGGCACAATCGTTAAGACTTGGCGGACCGCCATCGCGGTTCGCCGATGGGCTTCATTACGAGTGGCAAAGTCCTTATCTTACCCCCTTTTTGGCCGGTCGAAAAGATTGAGCGCCGTTGCCTCAGTTGCCTTCGCGGCCATTTTCTCACAGAAAACTTCCACAACGAAGGAATCGCACAACGAATGAGGTGTATGCTACGTTAATGCATCGGGACATTTGGCCCGGTTTGATGTGCTTGAAATTGAGGACGACGGCGATGGCGACCTGTTTAGTTACCGGTGGTGCGGGTTTTATCGGATCGCACATTGTTGAGGCCCTGGTAGATCGAGGGCATAAGGTCCGGGTTTTGGATAACCTCAGTACAGGTTATCTCAGGAATCTCGACAGTGTCAGAGATCAAATTGACTTCATCGAGGGCGATATCCTCGATGCGGCACTTGTGGAACAAGTTATTCGGGGCGTGGATTGGGTATTCCATCAGGCGGCCCTAGCAAGTGTGCCCCGTAGTGTGGAGCGCCCTTTGGAAACCCATGCCGCATGTGCCACGGGAACGCTCATTCTCTTGGATGCGGCCCGCAAGACCCAGGTTCAAAAGTTCATTTACGCCGGGTCCAGCAGTGCCTATGGGGATCAACCCTTTAGTGCCAAACGCGAATGCGACCTGCCTGACCCAATTTCGCCGTATGGCGCCGCAAAACTGGCCGGCGAGTACTATTGTCGGGCATTCTATGCCACTTATGGTTTACCAACGGTGGTCATCCGCTATTTCAACGTCTTTGGACCCCGTCAAGATCCCAACAGCCCATACTCCGCGGTCATTCCGCTTTTCATCACGGCGATTTTGAAAGGAAATCGCCCGGTGGTGTACGGCGATGGACTTCAGTCCCGCGACTTCACCTATGTTGCCAACGTCGTACACGCCAATTTACTAGCCGCCGAAAAAGAGGGGGTTGCCGGACGGGTTTTCAACGCGGCGGGGGGACGGAGCATTACGCTGTTACAGCTCTTGGCTGCCCTCAATGAGGTGTTAGGCACGTCAGTTGAGCCCGAATTTGCCCCGCCTCGACCTGGTGATATCCGCGAAAGCATGGCGGACATCAGTGCCGCGCGGAAGTTCCTAGGCTATGAGCCGCAGGTTGACTTTCTCGAGGGCCTGAGGCGTTCCGTGGATTATTACAGGCAAATCTGCTGTTAACCGAAAGTTACACGGGGTTACCGACGGTTTCGGCAGCCGGGCTGAGAATAGGCCGCGTAGGGCTACTGCTGGCTTCCAACGCGGGAAGTACCGTGGCCTGGGCGAGTTTTTGATCCACAGTCACGCTGACCGGCTTTTTCACGTCCAACTCCTCCTCAGCCTTGCGATGGCCGGTAATCGTGGCAACAGAGGTCGAATGGGGTATCTTTCCCACAGGCGGCTGTTGAGAGATTTCCCGTGGAATTGGCAAGGGTTGTGAGCCGTGTGACCGTCTCCGCCGTCGGGACCGGAAATTAGGGTTGGCGGCTGTGGTTCCCGCAAAATAAACGGCAAGCAGGAGGAGCCCCCCGGCCATCACCAAAAACATCGTGGGATAGCGGGGCCAGCCGAGTTGTCCGGCCAGGCGTAACGTGATCCCGGCCACCGGGCCGCCCAGCAAGAGACCGGCATCGAAGGTCGCCATCATGAGCGTAGTTGCTAGGCCGCGGTGACGTTTGGGAAAAGTCATACTTCCTGCCGCAACAATCGCGGGGAAAAGGAGTGCCTGAGCGATTCCAAAGACCAGCCCGGGAAAGACCAATTGCCAAGGCCGCTGTACGAAAAGGAAGAGCACCTGGCTCACGCAGAGTATGATCGTGCCAAGGAGGATCATACGATCCAATCTTGGATTGGAGACCCGACGGAGGAGAATGCCCCGTATCACGATGGCGGTTGCAGCGTAAAGAAAGAAAAACCCGCTCACCGAGTGGACGCCAAATTCAGCGACGTACCGCGGTAAGAATGTTGGAGGAACCGAAAGCCCGGCACCAGCAACAATTCCTGCAATCAGGATGGGCACCGACGTATAGCGGAGCAAAATGCGGAAAAGCCCTGGTTCCTTCACAGAGGATCGACGAACAGTTTTGAGCGATTCCGTCCGAGCCTGGTTGACTCGCGGTCGCCCAGTCCTTTCTGGGGGGACAAACCAGGCCAGGGGAAAACTCAGCAGGCACATGCCCCCTGCCGTCAGGAACAAGAGCCGTGCCTCGCCCATCGAGGTGATTCCCGCAGGAAAGAGCAAGTCGGCCAGTGGGGCACCTAAGAGGACTCCCGCAAACCCCGCGGAACCGTAGATGCCGACGACTTCTGCGAGTCGCTCACGGGGAGCGCGGGCGGCCATGAGAGTCATAGAAGCACTAAAGACACCAGCCAGGGAAATGATGTAAAAAACACGGGCCAAATAGATGGCAATACCACGATAGTCGGTAATTCCCAGATGGATGAGGCATCCCAGGGCGGTGGCGAGGATCGTGAGGAGCCAGACGCGACGTGCCCCAAAGCGGTCAATTCCACTGCCTAAGGCAAACCGCATGAATAGGCTGCCCACCATTCCAAAGCCAATAATCCAGCCAAGGTGGTACTCATCAGCCCCAAGGAAGTTCACGTAATCGGCATATCGGCAGAGCAGGACGTTGCCGGCCGACACCAAAGCATTCGAGAGATACGCCAACCAGAACGTCACGTCGTAGATGCATCGTGGCGAGACTGATGATGGGAGTGAACCGGCAGCGGGCAGGACAGAGGAAGCAATCCTTCGACCGTTGTCGGATGTCGGGGGGTTTTGTTGGCGTCGGGGATGAATGCTCACACGGAGCAGAGAGAGATAATCACGACTCATACGTGTTTGGGGCAAGCCGCACAGTTGGCTATGAATGGAAATCAAGCCCACTCAAACGGGCGAGCGGGCCTTGCTGCATGTACGTCACTGAATCGAATCGGCAGATCCACCGTTCCGGAAATAGGAGAGATGACGGCCCACTTCGGTTCGGTGGAGAAGCGTCGCCGCGTGTATTTCGTCATATCATACGCTGAGAGTCGAAAACCGCCAAGCTCGTTATTTCATTTTCTTGGGGCGATGCACCTTCGATCGACTACTGCTGTATCGCACCTTGGCCAGTCTTTACCTGGTGAGTCTTTGCACAGATCGTTCCGCGGTTCATCTGACAAGATGAACACCCTCTCTGTACTACAGGCAGAACTCCCACCGGACTTCGCCGCGCCGAGTTTCGCGGCATGTTGTGGCGATCCAGCTGGAAACAGGTGCGAAACGAGGTTCTCTCACCTGACCCGGCAACTGCACCGGGAAGAAATGGCCTCGTCGAACGAGATAGGCCTGCCTATCCTGCCCCGTTTCTCGACCCATCACTTAAATATTGCCCACTTGAAGGGAAACTTGACGACAGGTGACTTCAATACAGCAGCTAAAGTTCGGAAAAGGCAACCTGAGATCGCTTTTCCACAAATTGCCAAAAAAGGCGTCCTGTGTGGAAAATACCATCCCGCAAAGGTTCAAAAAAGAAAAAGGCCCCCGGGGTGGGCCATATTCCTGTTTACACGGGACCGTCAAGGAGGATTGCCAAGTCGCTGCGGCGAGCTACAGGGCGCCTGGGCTGCATAGGAGGCTGCCCTTTACAAGGGTCCATCCTTGCCCACCCCGTCGGGGATGATAGGCACTCCTTGCCCTTTAACCCAACCCAGCGGACCCAGATCAGGTCTTGACTGGGATCCGTTTCGGTTGGGCGGTCTCGTCCTTGGGCAGGGTGATATGCAGAACACCGTCCTTGTACTGGGCCTCGATCTTCTCTGGATTGACGGCTGCCGGCAGTGGGATTACCCGTTGGAACCGGCCATATTGCCGTTCCACACGGTGATAGGTCTTGCCCTTTTCTTCGGTTTCCTGACGGCGTTCGCCGGTAATCCAGAGTTGGCCCTCCTTCAGCTCGACCGAGAAATCCTCCGGTTTCATCCCGGGCAGATCAACCGTCACTTCAAACGCCTGATCTGTCTCGGCGAGGTTCATCCGCGGAGCAAACCAGACGGTGAGATCGGTTCCCCCGTCGCTGCCGAAGAATTGATCCATCAATTCATTCATTTCGCGACGGAGTGATTCGAACAACCGGCTTGGGCTAGTGGTCCAGGGTACCAGGGTCCTTGTCATGGCCACACCTCCTGCTATCGCTTACCGTCGCCACCGAGCATCCCCCTTTGCCTCGATTCAGCCGGTGGCATCCCAAATCGAGGCTACCACCCGACCAGATTTCGTAGAGAGCTCCGTAGTGAAGAGGACTTCGTTGATCAGCCGTCGGATTTAAATGCAATCCGCGTGCCAAAAGTCCCCAGAGCAACTTTTTCCCGCGGTTACAATGCCTTCACAAGCTCGTAAGTTGTTTTCCAATAATAACTTAGGTAGACACAGCGCTTGCCAGTTACTGTGGGAAGATGCTTGCGTCGAGGGAGTGAAAGAACTGCCAAATTGGCATGAACTCGACAGCCTGTTCACTTGGGAAAGTGCTGATTTTATTTTCAGAGGGCTGCTTGTGCGAAGGGGGCTGAGTCTATCGCTGCGTAGCCGCGGTATCCGAAGATGTCCTCTCGGCCAGTCTCTGGCGAGCTTGACGCATTGTCTGTAAATTCGCCCTCGGCACGTCTAAGGCAGAATTGGCGAGTAGGCCGAGTTGAACCGCCTTTTCCATCCACTGGAGGCCTTCCTCGGTCAGTGCGATCGCTTGATCCCGGTCGCCGGTTTCCCAATAGGAGACCCCCATGCTGACAAAAGTCTCTCCCAGCCGTCCGATTGAGGTCTCAGGTATATCGCCCGCGGCTTGACGGAGGAGAGGAATGGCCTTGTCGAAATAAGTGACGGCTTGTTTGTGATCCTTGTTTTGGATCGCATCCACAGCGCCCATCCTGAAATACAGTCGGCCAAGCAAGTACAAGTCGCTACCTTTGGGTGAGCGTCCTTGGAGGCCGGTTTCCAGGGCCTCGGCGGCCTTTTTTCCGTATTGTTGGGCCAGTTCCTGTTCACCGAGTACCTGGAAGCACTGGACCGCGTCGTATAGGGCAACCCCGTAATTCCACCGCAGACGAGCCCTTCGGACTTCACTCGCTTCCGCTTCAAGCCGTTGGTAGGCTTGGTCCAATGCTTCGATCCAGGGGAGAGGACCAATTACCCGCGGCATGGCCACGCTGGTAGCGAGGGCCGTTGTCGAGACGCGAAATAGCTTATCTGCGGATTGCTGCTCGGTGTTGACCAAATCCTGAGCTAAATTAGCGGCGCGCTCCAGCCATCGTGGGACAACTGCCTCCTTTTGCTCCCAGGGTCCCCATGCAATGTCCAGGGCTGCCCCGAGGTGGGCGTCGACGAGGACCTCTTTAGCCGCCACGCGAATGGCCGGATGTACATCACTGCGGAGGGGTTGGGCGATCTTGACGGCCTCATAATGGTAATCGAGCGCCTTCTTGTAGTCGGGTTGCGGGAGCGACTGGTAGATGTTTCCCAGGTTGCATAATGCCCGGGCCTTGATGTGTGGACGTTGATCTGACGCAGCCACCACCTGCTCGAGTTGCTGAATGGCAAGATTATCTTGTCCCACCTCATCGAGAATCTCCGCCAAGGTCAGGCGGTAGTGCAAACTTGCCGGGTCAAGATTGACGGCATTCTGGGCACTCGCCAGGGCCTCTTTGAGACTTCCCAGTTCCTTTTGAATGCGGGCCAGTAGCCACCAGGCGCGATGGGCTCTGTTGTCGAATTTCAATGCTTGTTCCAGGTCACGGATAGCGCTGTCAGGCTCCGTTTGCCAAAAGGTCTCTGCCCGCAGAATGAACGGTTCTGCTGTCACCTCGGACAGGATGATCTCGGTCACGAGATTGGATGATTTTCCGGGTTCTGGTGCGGGAGCAAAACTGAAGAGGACACCACGTTCGGGAAACGTTTGGCCAAGGACCTCGCCCTGGGGATTCGAGACGAGCACCGGTCGAAATTGAGACAATTCCAGATGCTCCGCCACAAGATTAGCGGGATAAGTCTTGTCCAGCCGGATGATAATCGCTTCGACTTTGTCGTTCTGGATGTGGACTTCAATTCGGTCAAAGGGGGGAATCTCATAAAGGTAATACACCGAATCCCCTTTTGTCACGGCTTCCTTGGGTGGGCCCCATTGGCGCGTCAGGTCATTCACATGGGAAACACCCGGGGTCACCCCATTGAAGGCGGCTGCCTCCACTGTTAGCGGCGCCGTATTGGTCTTCGGATCAGGCCGAGGCGCGACCGAAGTTGGGGGGGATTCTGAGGGGAGGGCTGCCGACTCACTCACCGGATTATTTGGCGATTCAATCCGAAGGGCCGTGTCCTTTGGTGAGACGGCGCCGGCGGGACTGTTCTCTGCCTGGCCGATGGAGACTTGAAGACGACTAGCCTCAGGCGACGCCGGTTGCGACGCTGTCGTCGATAACAAAGGCGTTGTTGGAGGAACCTCCTGCGCGGTTAATCCGGAGTGGCCATCCGTGACCAGACATCCAAACTCCAACAAAACGAGTAGCGAGAAGGCCCAAGAGAAAGCTCGCATGCCAAATTACCTCCATGAATTCGTGGCCACAGTCAATAAAGCCACGTGCGGTTCCTCTCCGCAGACTTACGGCGCCGGTAATGTACCTCAGACCGGTTCACCCCGTCCAGAGCAATTTTGCCATGTAGAGGGACAAAATACCCCCGCCCAAGTGTGGGATAGTTGCGTAGAGTGGACGGGGGCAGGCTTCCCGGATCTAAAGCCACGCCCTAGGAGTTACCTGACTTGATCCAGGATGTCACATTGGCCATCGTCCAAGGTTCTCGCTGTTTGCGGGTGAGCATCGCGTTGGCCTCGTCGTCACCCAAAAATTCTTCCTTATCGGGATTCCAGCGAAGCTTTCGCCCTAGCAACATGGCGATGTTGCCGATGTGGGCTATGGTGATGGTGCGATGGCCAACCTCGGCCGGGGCGTAACACGGCTGCCGCGACTTGATGCAATCGAGAAAGTTGCGGTGCTCGCCACCCCGTCCGGAGTCTCGGGCGACAACCTCTCCCGGAATGTAGATTCCGAGGGCCTTGGGATCGACTTCCACCTTGAGCATCTCGCTGCGGCTCGCCCGAAGCACTCCGCGCCAGTTATGAGATTCAATCCATCCGTCGGTCCCTTCAAAGCGGATCCCCGGAGAAGGAGTCCGCCCAACAAGGGGCGTGTCGGGTTTCACCTGCTGGGGATCGAGGTCGCCTTGTCCCGCGGACACCCGCATCGTCACGCCGTCACTGTATCGATAGAGTAAATCGAACGTAGGCGCGGTATTGAAGACTGCGTCCCGGGGCGGAAAGTCGCCGCGGCCTTCTACCTCCACCGGCCCCGTTCGCTCAGTGTTATGGCCCCATTGGGCCAAGTCGATCATGTGGGCACCCCAGTCGGTGAGGACACCCCCTGAGAACGCGAGATTCCAGCGGAAATTGCCATGAAGTCGTGCCGGGATGTAAGGCATCCAGGGGGCCTGTCCCAGCCACATATCGTAGTCCAAATACGCGGGAACTTCCTGCGGGGAGCTCTGATAAAACATATCCTTGGCCTCTCCCACCACCCGCGTGTTCGTATTTCCCATCGGCAGGCGGACTTCAATGTGTTTGAGCTTACCGATCACACCCGCCCGGACTAAGCTAACAAGCTGGATATAGACGTCAATCGAGCGATTTTCGGAAGCTGTCTGAAAGACCGTCTTATTCTTGGCCACGGTTTGGCAGAGGACTTTTCCCTCTTCGACAAAGAGCGTCAAGGGCTTCTCGCAGAGGACGTCTTTGCCGCATTCAGAGGCCATCAACGCCGGGAGGACATGCCAATGGTCCGGTGTGACGTTCATGATGGCCACAATGTCCCGCCGATTGATCAGGTCACGAAAATCTCGATAGGCGGCGCATTCTCGATATTGCTCCCCAACGACGTTACGGTAGTGCTCATCGACGCGTTGTTTTCCAGCGGCGAGGTGTCGTTGATCCACATCACACACGGCAATGACTTGGGCATCATTATGGCGAAAGACCATCGCAAGATTCCAGCCGATGCCATGTCCACCACAGCCAATCAAACCCAACGTGACCCGTTCGCTGGCGGGTGCCAAGCCGGCTAACCCAAGTGCGGACGAACGAACCAACGTTGGAACCGCAACCACTGAAGTCAACCCTGCCAAAACACGCCGCCGTGAGACCTTTCCGAACATATTTTGCGATCTCCTGCGAGAAAAACGGGTGATATAGTTTCTGGCTCACACACCAAGGTGCGATAGTGTTAACTACTTGGTTCACACTGCGTTCTGCCGAACCTCCCAAGCGAACTTCCTCCCGATGGGGCACTCAACCTGGTCCTTTCTCCGATTGTCTAATCCGGTGTCGGGTGTGGATACTTAGACTGGTACCCAATTGCCGCGGGGGGAAATACCCTCACGGTCCTGAGCGATCGGAGCAACCCCCACAGGCCAAAGGGGATCATCGCTCCGCCTCCGGCAAGCGCCGCCGCCGCAAAAGGCATCCAGGGCCGTTGCTGGGACGACCAAATCTCCAAGTGCGGCGCTATTCTACTCTGAGCGAGTGCCTTTTCCAAGATATCAATTTGGGTTGTCAGTTGTTGGTGCTCGTTCTCTAATTTTGCGGTTTCCACTTCAAGGTTGTTCCACTGCTTTGCCGCCTCTAACAAAGCGCCGGCTGTCGCCTCGTATTGGGCTTTTTGCTCCATGGCCTTTTGCAATCGGGCCTGCAAACGGTCCAACTCGGCGGTAAGAACCTGGACAGTTAGAACCGCATCCTGGCGCTTGCGCTCCGATAACTCTTTTCGCACAAGTTGTCGTACGATTTCGTAACGGCTGCCAGGGTCGGGGGCATTCAATCTCGGTGCATTTGACCCATCGGGAGGCTGTTGACTGTTTGCCTCAGCTTCATCCGCTATACCGGGATCTGGGTTCACGGCGTCCGCACCGGGATCTGAAGTTTCGACCGTCAGCCCGTCTTGCGCCAGGCGTTCTGCCACGGCGGCCATGACTTCCTCTTCAGAAATCGCTTGTTCAGGCCGATCAGCAACTGCCTTGACTTGCTCTAGGCGTTGCTTCTGTGCCGTGATTTCAGCCTGGAGCTGGTCAATCTCTTTTTGAGTCACTTCTGCCATGTGCAACGATTCATGAGCTTGCAGTTCCAGTTGCCGAGGATGTTCGACCTGATATCGCTGCTTCAAATCATTGATACTCGCCTGGTGCTCTTTTAATTGCTGAGACGTGATTTGCCATCGCTGTTTGGCCTTGGCGAGAGCGGGCGAAACCTTTTCCTGGAACGACTCAGCCAACATGGCGAGATAGACGTTCCCCCATCGTTCTATCGCTTGCTGAGTTTTGGTTGGATCCCTTGTCGTGATGACCATGGTTGTGAAGGGAAGGCCCTCGGATCGGCTGACTTTCGCCGACGCCAGGACCTGATCCCAGGTCTTTTCGCCATTTGTTAACAAAGTGGGAATCTCGGGAATCTGCCCAAGTCTTGTCACAACCCGGGGATCGTTGGCGGCAACTGCAGGCATCGAAGGGAAAAACTCCTCCACTACCCCCCGAGGACGCGTTCCATCTCGCACATAAAGCAAGGGCGAGTCTTCGGGGAACTCGATGCGGCAAGCCGTGATAAATTCCCGAGGACAAAACCACCACACAGAACAGGCGACCAGCCCGGCGATGACGAGTCCTATCGCAATTGGCGCAGGTGCCCGCCAACGACGATGAATCTTGGCCAGCGGGATAACAGGCCAATCTTCCTCGCGGAGCCTGTCGATCTCGACCCGTGGAGCTATCGAAGTGGCTAACACAGCCCCCGGTAGTTCGGCCACACTCGACTCAGCAGTGACCGAGCTAAACCCTTCTGCCCCAGATATGCCTTCCGCCGGTTGCGCCTCAACGACCTCTGACTCAACCCGCTGCGGTGTGGCCAATTCTTGTTCGTTGCCTGTTGTTTGAGTAGCAATTTCGGACTCCGCGGCACTTTCTGTCGATGGTACCACCGGTAGGCGGGACGCCCGATCTTTAACGTCTCGTTCCCACTCTTGAAGATTCTGCTCCCATCTCGCAAGGTTGGTCGCTTGGGTGGCGATCTCACGCTCTTTTTCCGCAAGCTGGCTGGCGAGATTTGCCAATTCTTGACGTTGAGAAGAAAGCAGTTGTTCCTGTTCACTTAGGGCCTGCTGCCTTATCGAGAGCTCTTTCTGTTGCCGAAGGAGCCCTTGTTCCAGACGCGTCAGCTCGTCCTTGCGACTCTCAAGTTCCTGCTCAAGACGAAGCAACATCTCTTGCTGCTGGCTTAGACGCAGCTCACGATCGGCGAAACGAATTGCTGCCTCACGCTGCTCGCTCTCTCGACGAGAGAGGTCTTGCTCCTTGGCGTTTAAGGCATCCGTGCGACATTTCAATTCCTGCTCCAGGGCTGCCAATCTTCGAGCCTCTTCAAACAGTTGTTCGGCTTTTTGCTTGAAAGATGCCTCTCGTTCCGCAAGTAACTGCTGTTTTTCTCGAACTTCTTGCTCGCGCTGAGCCAGCGAGGTCTGCAAGGTCAACAGTTCTTCTGCACGGGCCTGCTGTTCTTTCCGCAATCGTTCAATAGTCTGCCTTTCTTCGGCAAGACTCTCCCTATCGCGGACCAGCGCTTCGCGGTCTTCCTTAAGTGCTTTCTCTCTGGCTTCGAGCTCACGCTCTCTCTGCAAGAGAGTTTGTTCAAGGATGGCAAGTTGCTCGGCCCGCGCATCAATCTCGCGTTGTCGGACGATCAACT
>JAKPII010000195.1 GCA_029549885.1 Planctomycetota bacterium | reverse complement strand
GCGGTTCGCGTGGGCAAGCGCTTGTGGCCGAGTGGCCACGTCCTTTGCCACGGCCAAAATGACGAGTCGTTCGTGACAAAATGATTCCCCGAGTACCAAACAAGGGTGGGGACTAATAGTACATTCGGCGGGATAGCAAGCGATTGTCGTTTCACCGCTGGCCGGATGCCGTCACACCCTCGATTGCGTCAACGACGAAGCTCCCTTCTGTGGTGCCACCCCCTGGGTCGAGCCGTAGTCCCACCACTGTCTGCCCGTTCCATGATGGATGATCCCCGAGGGGCAGCCGGTACTCGTTGACGGTCTCACCTGGCTGGACTTGAAAACGGAGTGACTTTTCTTCGTCAAAGCTGGGTGAGCTTTCCGTCGCCCAAAAGAGCTGGGCCATGCTACCAGCCGTTGTGCTTATACGGATGATGATCGTGTCGCCTTTGGCCCCTGGTACCCGCATGTGCGGACGAACAATGTACGGGTCCGGCCCGACAATCCGCCCGACGAGTTGGCCGGCTTTCACCTGCAGGTCAGCCACATCGTGGGCGGCCATCCAGCCCTCCATGCCCTCATCGAAATAGAACCGGATGACGTTGACGATCCGTGGAATGCGGTCCACTGTGCGAACGTTTAGGGGTTTGACGGTAACTTCCGCCGGTCCGGAGAGACCTACCTGAATGGTCAGTAACGCCATACCGGAGTCGTAACACCACGAGGAACCCTCCACCAAGTGAGGCCGTTCGTTCTGGGGGACCGGCTGGCCGTTGATCAGCACCTCTTGCGGGGCGGCGACGTTAGCGATGAGCACAGGGCCCACCTCGCCCGGTGGAAATTGCACAGTAAATGTGAGTGCGTTGCCCTCGACCTGGGGCCGGCCAATTTTGCCCAAGGAACTTAGGGGCACCGACCGATCGCCGAGTTTAAGGTAAATCGTTTGTGGCTCCTCTTCCCGGCCAAGCAGCCTGTTGATGCAGCCGATGATCTGCCGCGGGGCGAAGACCCAAGGGCATTTCTCGCCCGTGATGGCGCTGATGTTATCCGGCCAAAGGGCCACATTTTCTCCCTCCAGGTCTTGCTGATGGACGGCACTGTGGATGAGGATCGTGGCAACCTCCTTCCACGGAAGGCTTTGATCGTATTGGGCCAGTTTCAGGAGGGCGTTAGCATATCGTAAGCCGTTCCATTGGACAGGCCGTCCAAACCATGAGCCGCGGTACCATGTGGCCCCAAACACCGGGATGCTGGCTCCTTGGAGATAGGGTTTTTCCGGATCATTCCACAAATAGACGAACGGCAGGCCGCGTTTCGCCCAAAGCACCGCATCTTCTAACCAACGCTTTTCCCCGCTGAGCTGGTAGGCCTCCAGATAAGCATCCACGGCATCGGCAGCGGCCAAGATATCCGGGGTATGGACGGGGACCTCCCAGACCTGTGCGGCCCGAGGCACACGGAACCGCTCCATCAACTCCAGTGTTTTCACCATCTCCTGATAAAGGCCATGGTCCCCTGTGATACGGGCAAAGGCGAGGACCTCATAGGCATTACGGGCACAGGTTCCCACTTCGAGGGCATCGTGGGGACCCAGCTCACGATAATCCATCCCTACAAAAGGCCCACTGCCGGGTCGGTCAGCGTCAAACCTCCAGCTTCCGTCTTCTTTGCGTGAGGCCAGGAGGGCGGCAACTCTCCCCGCATTGGCCCAAACGCGGTCGGCACGTCCCCCAATCCGCAAGGCGTCCAAACGGGGTGGCAAGCCCAATACCTGACAGACCTCGGAGAGCCGCTCCTCGCAGCGTTTTTTCAATTCTTGATCACCAGTAAGCATGCGGGCCAGGGCAAGATCGGCGGCAAAGTCCGGTGGCAGGGCCTGGTGCGACAAGATGGCGTTGCCTTTGGTGGTCCACCACTTGCGGGTTTCGGCGTCCCACAGGGATTCGAGGTACGCCCGCGCAGAAAAGATAATCTCGCCTGGTAACGAGGTGTGTGGCAGGGGATGGGCCGGCGCAATCTTGTGTCTTTTGACGTACTCTTCAACAACTGCCAGGGCGTCTGACGCTTCGCCGTCCATCCAAAGATTGGCGCGCAAGATGAGCGACTTACCTGGTTCCAGGCGATATGGTTTTTCCGCCACCCGAGAGTTGACAGGCGTATATTTCGGCACTGGCGGCAGAAAGAGTTCCATCAGGTGGCTCCGCTGGTGGTTGAAACGATCGGGTGAGGCAAAGGCAAACGCCGGTTGCAACAATTGTCCGTAGGGTTGAAGATACCACATCAATCCAACAGTCCCCCATGAAGCGTGAATGCCCACGGCGGGAATGGTGATCATGTTGGGATGGACAACATAGCGAATTCGGTCAAGATGGTCTTCCGCAATGTCCAATGTGTCGCTGGAGAGTTCATCCTTCACAAGCCACTCCAAACCGGGGAAAATGGCCTCGTCTCGCTCGTGGAGATAGATCATGGGTAACCCCCAAGCCAAGATATCCACGGGCTGGTCGGCCTGCAGGTCAGCGCTGATGCCGCAACTTTTAATGTTGGGAGCAATTCGAAATGTCACACGGGCCGTCAGGTTTCCCACACTCGTTTTTAATGGACAGTGGAACGTGGCGACAGCTTCTCGCTTGGCCGGCGGAGGAGCGAGTTCACATGAGTCGGCAGCCAAGAGATGTTCCTGCACCTGGCCCCTCGCCGTGCGAAGCACGAGGCGGCCCATCGAGACGAGCCAGCCGGCCACCTTCCAACCCTCGCGGGTGTTAATTTCCAGTCGCATCGCAAAGAATCGTTGTTCGCAGGGATACGACACAAGCCGGAAGTGCTCATTCTCCAAGATGGGGATTGGCCGAGGCACGACTGAAAATCGGCCCACGGGCGTCGGGGGAGAGATCGCCTTAACGACAACGATCCGCGATTCGGCGGTCCACTGCCCGTCGGAACCTTCGGCGATGGCTATCCCCTGACTTTGGACGATGACCCGCACTGGCAATTGCATGGTCTCAGCATCTACCGAAAAGGTGTGCCGCACCACAGTCCGCCGCGTTGGGGCAAGGGATTTAACCACCTGACGGCTTGCGCCCCGCGGGGTTTCAAAGGTAACGAGCACGCCACTGAGAGTGATGGCCCCAATATTCTCCAGCTCGCACTCCAGGACCACCGTTTGCCCAACGGTCACCACGGGCATGGTGGGGCCGAAGCTCCTCACGCGGAGAGCGGGCGTTAGCTCTAACCGACGGGTGTCCTCAAGTTCCCCGGCCACCACCTTGGCGTGAACCGTCAGCGGTTCGTTTCGCACCACGGCCAGCGGACAATAGAGTGGCTTGATTTCATCCGGCCGCAATATGGGCAGTTGCATTTCCACAGGCCGAAACGTGGTCTTGCCCGGAAGAGTCACGGTAACTTTCACATCCTTGGCGGGCTCATCACCGAGATTCGTCACCAAGACGCGGATGGTGCCACGTTGCCCCGGGGCCTCGGAATTCTCTTCCAGCATCACCTTTTTGATATGGGGAACAGGCCCGACTTCCGCCACATACTGGATGTCATCAAGGAGGATTTCCCCGGACGTACCGACAATCCGAGCTGCAAAGTGGACGCTTTTTACCTTAGGATTGTCGGAATAGTCGTATTTCAAGCGAGCATGGTGCCACTGGCCATCGCCGATGTGATCCTCCGGCACGGTAAACGTGGCTCTCGGTGAACCGGTGCGTTCTATCCCCTGGTCGTTCACTGGGATGACGTAAACATTCAGCTTGGCACCCTTTGCCGAGACGGCCTTATACCAGAAGTCCACGCCGCCTTTGAGCTCGGAGATTAACTTCGTCCGATTGAGGCCGGTCTCTGGGGTTGGTGTGTCAGCGGATCGTACTAAGCGTAATGACCGCTGGCCTGTGTGAGCATCTTCGGAAACACTGACCTCGCGTCCCACCGGTCCCCAATCGACCGGAAATCCGTTTGGGCCAAGCACCTCGAACGAACCATTCGTGCAGGGATTGTCGATCCCGGTGGGAGGACTTTCCGCGAAGATAGGTCTTTCCAAAAAGGGCAAATTTCCCCCGTGACGGATCAGGCTAAAGAGGACCACACTCAATAACGTCCGCCCAAACGACGGCATCACCCGGCACACGGGAAAATCGCTTTTTCGAAAGATCATCGTTGGTCTCCAGAGTTAAGGGAGTTTGGAATCCGCCGATTTTTCCTACGGCGTTTGTGTGGGAAGTTTCACCGTCTTTACCGTGACAGGCCCGAGTAACCCGGAGGGATGTAATGGGGCGTCCTTCCAGGGGACACGCCAAGCCAATGCGTTCCTGATGTTGGTTCGTGTGAATGTGCCGAATTGAGGTTCGCGGGCATCGCCCGTCAGACGGTTAGACCACACATTGGCCACCCGCACCACTAATTCGTTTTCCCCCTCTTTGATGACCCCGGTGACATCCAGTTCATAAGGGGGTGTCCACAGGATGCCGAGAACTTTGCCGTTAAGCGCGATCTCTCCAACAAAGCGGATCTCGCCCAAATTGAGGACCACCCGCCTTGGCTCCGAAACAGGCTCGTAACGAAATGTAGTCCGGTAGGTAGCCACTCCCGAAAAGTACTTCACGCCGGGATTAGGGTGATCCGTCCAGGAGATAAGGCGTTCTAAGGTTATGCGTTCCGGGGCACCCCAGCCGGGAGGAAATTCCACCTGCCACGGTCCCGGAACTTGGAGAACCTGGGGGGCTTCCACCGAGATGGCGAGCTCCCTTCCCGATTGGAAACGCAGTTTGTAGGTCCCCGATTCAGCGGCAGAGAGAAGAGGCAGGCCCTGGCCATTGGGTTGGACACTCACAGGGGCTTCGCCGCTAGCCGGGGCAAATACCAACTCCCGCCCATCGCGCGTGACACTTACCACGGGATCGAGCCCCGGCCCAGCGGACTGCGCTGCCGTTGTGTCACTGAGGACGACAAAAAGACTTCCCCGCGGAGGTAAATCAAGGGGCATCTCGAGCCCCTGTTGGGTTTTGCGATATGCCAAGGCCGGTGTCATTTGCCCGCTCACAGGGTTCCAGATTTCCGGTAACTTTTCCTTAGCACGGAGTCGCACAAGGAGGTGTTCCCAGCGCGGTAAACGATTCCAGAAGAAATAAATCTCTGCTGAGGCCGTCCTGCGATGAACGAAATCCACCGAGGCGTCCGCGGCGGCATCGCAAACAACTGCTGGTGGAATTTCCAACCGTTGGAGCACCTCTCGCAGCGGTTGTCCCCAAAAGACCTTCCCTTGGCCGTAGCTGCGTTCACCCTTGGGAGGTGGGTTCTCACCCCAGATGCGATCGCCGATTGCCTTAACCTTTTCATCGCATGAAGGAAAGCCGGTTAGGGAGGGGCTATGCTGAGGTTTTGTTCCTACAACAATGGCTCCCTCTCGGATGAGCGATTCCAACTTCTCGGCCACCTCGGGGGTCAGTTCGCTACCCGGCGGAAGCACAAGTAGGGCCACGCCTTCTTGGTCAGGGGCGAACACGATTCGGCCGTTTTTCACCGCCGCCCGCGTGAGAAGGGCCTCACTGCTGGTTACCGTGTAGTCGTACCCGGGGCCTAATTCAGGATCGATCGATTTCTCCATAACGAAGTTGAACCCACGATCGCCGTAATAGTAGCAAACATCTGTGACAGGCTCGCCCTGCTGAAGGAGGAAGCTACAACGGGCGATGTAATCGACGAAGGCGTCGGCAAGTGGCCACCACGCGATGGATGGCGAAAAGTGCGTCCCGGCGCTATAAACCCAGCCGGGAAGTCCCGCCTCTTTTGGCCGATGTGCCGCCGTGTGGAAAGTGAAATGATTAGCCCCTTCACAAAATGCCCGATCGGCAATCGGCTTCAGCTCCGCGGGACCATCCTGCCAATGTCGCCAGCTTGTGAAGGCCTCCATATCGACGATGGGTTTCCCGTAAATTTGGGCGGCACAGGCGGTTTCCTTGACCACCCAAATGTGCTCATCCACCCAGAACTCGCCACGCGGGATGTCAATCGCCCCTTGGGCTTTGAGAGCATCCACCGGGACGGGATGAAGCGGCAATCCCGGGCCGCCCGCTTCGGCACACAACTTTAACCCGTGCTGATGACAAATCTCGGTTGCCCGCCCGTAGAAGCCATCAACAATCAGATCGGACAAAGTCGTTTCGTAGTCGCGAATGAAGCGGCGAGTTGTGGTTTCGTCCTTCATGATGCAGCCGACCAGGACCGGCAAGAAAGGCTTAAGATCGTATCCGCGGCGACGGGCAAATTCTTCCGGCAGGGCAGGCGTCCACGTGGCACCTCTCAACTCGTAACTACAGACGTAAAGCTGCTTCAGGGCCGTCCGATTCAGTGGTCCCAATTCCTCAATGAGAGGCTCCAAAATGTGCTTGAAGTGCCAATCAGTTGCGGCGGGGTTGAAGTGATCAATCACCCAGCCGGCCGAGTTAGGACTAGGTAACACCAACGACTGGCCGGTATTTCCATAGCCAAAACGGATGATTCGCCATTTGCCCGGCGGTACCTTCCAGTGGAGGGAACCTTGGTCATCCAGATGGGCGGTTAGGTCCACAACCTGGCCGGGATCGGCAATCAACAGTGGCGGTTGGTCGGCAGAGGCCCAACTTCCTTTGGGACCGTTGCGGACTCCATCGTGAATGCAATCTGCCGAATACGGTCCGGAGGAGCGCCACTGCGTGGTAAACCTGATCAGGGCCGCCCCGGTGCGACTTCCATTTTCAACCATCCGAGAGACCACATTCTTGCCTTCCTTCGAATAAAGCTCAAACTCGCCAAGCTCCCAACGCGTTTGGGCCGGATTGTGGCGAGAGAGAAGTTCCAGCTTGACAAACCGTGCCGGTGTGGCAGGGAAATCGAAACGCTGAGGCTCCACCGTGGGTTGGAGTTCTCCTTTGAGAACAAGACGGAACGCATCGGGGGCATCGTTGGTGTCGGAAAGATAGACCGCAAACTCTTTGACAAAACGATGTAAAGGCCCCGTGACCTGGGGATCTTCGGACTCGGTGTTGCACAAGATGACGTGATCCACCACGTGTCGGCCAGGGGGCGCCAGTTGGAAGACGAATGTCGGCCGATCATAGACGTTCTCCGCGGGAACGGCGAGCACAGCAATATCCCGGTAGATGGGAGGCAAACCGGCTGGGTGTTTGGAGGCCGCTGCGGGAAGCTCCGGCTGTGGCAAGGTGGCGGTAAAATCGGCCGGGCCCTCGAAAGTGAGTTGCGTCGTGAATAATCCCATGGCGCCGTATTCTGGCGTGACCCAGGGGCCACCCGCATTCCAACTGCTGGAGGTAATTAGGCCGATCTCCATGTCGCATTTCGCTGCTTCACGGACGACATTGGCAAAAGTCTTGACCCATTGAGGGCCCATGAACGCGGGTCCGGCGGGTACCTTCACATCGCCGTCTCGCGCACCGATGTCGAAGACATAAAGACAGGTCAGGCCTTTCCGGCGGAACTCCTGGATTTCCCAGAGGGCTTGGGGTTCGTCCACGTAGCCATTCATCCAACACCAGTAGGCAGCGGGACGTGCCGAACTCGGTGGATGCCTGAAGCCTTGAACCAGTTCTTGCGGGGCGAAGCTGCTCTGAACCGTTGGTGGCTCCTTCCCCAGCCCGAATTGCATCAACCCGCATACCCCCGCGAGCGCACACAGAAGATGAATCCACAATCGCGAAAGCTCCACACCGGAAAACCTATCCATACAACGTCTCATAGCTCTTTCCCAGTGAACACGGCCTAACGGTGAATCTTTGGAACGACCATGGGCCTAGTAACCCTGCCAAAAATGTGAGCGAGGACGAGCGCATTGTCAAGTTGCCCGATCGTGAGTCCTCTGTTGCCCTTGGGAGGGACGCGGTCCCCTGCGTCCGCCGATTTCTGCGTTGCCGGGGTTCTGCGGGCTTTGGATTCCACAGGATTTGCGTTCTTCGGCCTGCCAGCGGCACAATATAGAAGAGGGGCAAGCCCCGTTCACATCCTCAATA
>JAKPII010000180.1 GCA_029549885.1 Planctomycetota bacterium | reverse complement strand
GCGAACCTGGGATTCCTTCATCAACTCCAGAACCAGGACCAAGGGATCACTATCCTCAGATGTTGCGGCCAAACCAAGCTCTCTTTCAACTTGTGAAGTGCTGGCACGGGCCGAAGCCGACGGCGACCGCGCTTCCTGTTGAGAAGAAAACGGCCCGGTCTCGCGTGTTTGCCCGAGGCATACACTGTAAAGAAAACAGTACCCCACAAAGCCCGCGCTTAAACAAATCATTGCCAGGGCTCTTTGAAAACGAAGCAAGTTCACGACACCGCTCATCTTCGCACGGTTTGGTTGAAAAAATAACGGAAGAAACTGACTGTACAATGTCGTGCTCATCAAGGGTTAAAAAGATCTCTCACCGAGCCGGGTTGCCCCGGTTTTGGCAAATTCGGTTGACGCTCGGTAGCCGGCGGCGTCTCCGCTCCCTCCCGTGCCGGCCCTGTAACCCGGCTTTCCTCGCCCGACGCGCTTTCCAAAAGGTCGTCGCGGAGTTTCATTACCAACTTCAGGACCATGGCTTGTTCATGGCTCAACCTCTCAGATTCTTCCTCAAGCGCGCCCGGATTCTCACCGGGTTGCGAGCGACGTTTTTCGAGACTCTCGGTCCGCTGGTTGATACTTGCTTGCAAGTCTCGCAAGAGTTTGATCTGTGGCGCAAGAAACACGAGACGGGGAGATTGCGGTCCCTGATCATCACCGGCATTTGGCTGGGTTCCCTGCTCGGCAGATGACGGCGGTACCTGACTAGATTCGCCTTGGATCGCCCTTGCGATCAACTGCAGGTCGCTCAAGGCCATTCGCTGGGCCTCTTGCGTTGAAACTCCACACTCCAGGCCTACCAGATACTTGGCAGCCCTTCGAGTGGCTTCCTCCACCCGGGTCAGAATCGCGGCGATTACCGGTGCTTCTCGGATATCCCTCTCCAATTGGGCAACTTGTTGTCCCAGGGCATCCTGGGCGCGACCCAGTTCAAGCACCGTTTTCTTCCAAGATTCTAGTCTTTCCGGTGTTTGGGATTTTCGTTTCTCGATATCCAGCGACTGAGTTTTTCTCAGAAGGTTTCGCTGTTCGCTGATTATCCCATTGATTCGTCGTACAAACTCATGCCATCGATCATACGCCTTGTTTCGCTCTTGTGTTATCCGTTCTTGTCCCACAGCCTCAAGCGCCTGCTCCATTAAGCCCTGAGCCAATGTCGCGTTCTGTTCGGTCTTTCCAACATCTTTTTGCCGGGCCGAGGTTTGAGCATCCTGCATACGCCGGATCGCTTCTTTCAACAGCGGTTCGGCAACCCTTTTCAAGGGTGGCGCCATTTGATCCGCAAGTTCCCGCGTTCGTTGCTCAATCTTTGACTGCTCACGAATAAACGTTGATAAAGCCTCTTCAACTGCCGTTTGCCGTGCTTCCGCAAATTTGCGAATGAGGTCCTGTTGGGCACGGAGAAGATTCCTCAACTCGTTTTCTTGTTCGGCAAGGTCTTGTTGACGTCGCCCGGCGTCCTCTCTCTTTCCGTCTAATAGATCGATTAACTCTCTCAGGATCTCGGCAGACTGCTCCTCAAGGGTTAGGCCCTCGCTCAAACGATTCTGTTCAATGGCAAGCCCCGCTTGACGCATCAAAGCCGTCAATCCGTGCCCATTGATACGATCAATAATTAGCGCAATCAATTGTGGCTCTTTTGGGACGGCGTCTCCCTTCGGTTTTTCAAAGCTTTGTTGGGATACTGCCCCTTGTTGCGAAACCATTTGACTGGATTGAATTGTCAGATCGTCCTCGCGCTCACTCATCGACCCTTCATGTGGCCGAAATCCCTGACGGGTAACATCCTGGTTCCCGCTCTGTTGGAGCCCCCCCAGCACTTTAGCAACCAACTCCTCAAGCTTGGTTGCGAGAAGCGTTTGACGCCGCGCTATTCTCGTGAGCGCATCCTGTTCGTTGGGCGTGAGGTCTTGAAGAGCTCGTCCTAACGTCTGTTGGCCCAAGTCGCGCGTCTGTTGGATCAGCTCCAATTGTTCGGTGAGAAGTTTTTCCAATTCCCTTCGCAGGGTGTTGACCAGCCGAATGCCGCTAACATTTTGGAGCAACCCCTCCAACGCCTTTTCCCAGGCCGCTTGGTGAAGCGAGAATTGATCGGCATTTTGTGCGACATCTGCCCATTCCTTCTCTATGCTCAGCGACTGTTCATCTCCCAAGAGGCGCTCCACCAAGTTCCTAGCCCAATTGGCGATCATTCCAAGTTGCGACTCCGCGGGAACCCCATGTTGCTTCCAACTCGCTTCCAAATCAGTGCGAAACTTTTTCAATCGTTCAACGCGGTCCTGAGTCACTCCCTGATACTCGGCCATACCGGCGAGATCTTGCAGCTCATAAAGAATCCCCAACCCCGGGTCGGCAATCCGCCGAAAGGCTTGTCGTTCCAAGGTATCGAGCGTGAGAAGTTGATTGGCCTCTGTTCGCGAGAGGCGTTTTTCGGCACGTAATTTTTCGGAAAGCCTCTCCCAATCGCGGCTGATCTTCACAAACGACTCGTAAAGTTGGGCAAGCTGTTGGAGAAGTTTCTCCTCTTCAGAAGCCAGTCGTTGATTGAACTCATCTGGGGAAATCACTCGAATCTCAAGCGGCTCACTCTCTGATGCTTGTCCCTTGTAATCTTCGACACTTGCCACAACTCGAAACGTAAGCCCGGTGTTTCCTGCCGATACAGGTAATCGAAACAGGTATTCCTTTTCGACCGAGTCCGCATGTGTCTCAAGCTCCGCCATACGAATCTGCGTTGGCGGAAAGGGAGGCCCCTGGTAGAGAGGAATCGTGGGTCCGAGAGAGTTTCCACTGCTGTCACGACTCACCAGGTTGATTTGTCGAATGGCCAGGTCATCCCGCGCACTGACGCGCAGCGGTAATCTGCCGTCGGGCGTCATCACGAGCAATCGTTGACCCGACTCGAGGACCACCGTGGGCGGAGCATCTTCATACACGCGGACCTCCCAGCGGGGCTCATTGACCGAGAACGTTCCGTCAGCGGCCTCCAACCGGATTCGGTAGTACCCGCTCGTCTGCAGAATCCATCGCTCCTGTTCGGGTCGATGGTTTTTTCCACCAGGCACGCGGAAAGAATATTGATCCGGCAGGACATCGCCTTGAAAGCTTTGTTGAGGTCCGCAGTCCACCACAACACGCTTTAAGGGCCGGTTTGCGCGACCGGACAGTTGCACTTCAGTGCCTGCCAATGCCCGAAGCGGCCCGCGAGCTTCCTCAGGCGGCCAGCCTGTGTATTCAGGCGGTTTGAGCCACACCTTCCACTCGGAAACCTGGGGAGGATCAACCACCTCCACTCGGCGCCAAGGCTGGCTACGATCGTCACCCCCGGTTATTAGAAACTGGAAACTGGTGCGAACATTTTCCTGGCGAAATACGAATTGATTTCGAACTTTTTTCATGAGTTGGTTGACCGCCCTGTGAGATTCGCCATCAAGAGGCCGAATGGCAATTCTCACTTCATCCGGCAACTGTCCGCGCTCCTCCGTAACTTGAAGGAAAAACGTATCACCGCGGGATAATCGTTCTGGATAGTGAACGACAACCAAATGAGTCGTCTGAGGATAGGAAAGATCACTCAAAGGATTGACAAGGCGGATCAGTGCTGTTCCCGCCACCACGGGAAACACCAGGAGCAAAGAAAACCCGACGATCAGGGCAGCCGCAGCAAGATAGCTCGGCCAAAGGGCTGGACCTCGTTCAATCACTTCCCGCCAGGGCGGTACCGTCCAGTGCGCTTCCGCTTGCTCGATCGCCATGGACCGCAATGCTGGCGAGCCCCACCTGAGATCGTCCGGGGGAAGACTCACGAGGTCGCATGCCGCGGCCAACGACACGGGCGCATCACCTTGGAACTTTTCCAGCCAGCGCGCAAGGGCAATCCCGTCGATGGAGAGCGTCATCGCCGGTTTGACAATTCGGAAAAAGCACCACACGGTGGTTGCCAATAATGTGCCGGTGGCCAAAAAGCGCAGACCGCGTTCTTGAAACCGCAAAACATAGTCCAGTGCCCCAAGCGAGAACACCACGGCAATAAAAACGAGAATCGTCCAGCTCCACGCGCGCACCATTACCCTGTGGCGAAGTCGCCGGCGTAAAGTTTCAACGTGCCGCGCAAATTTCGGTGTCATCATTGTCTCAGGACAAAGCGAAACTCCTCCTGTCGTTATTCTACAACAAGCCATATCGCTTCCGCAGAAGCCATTCTAAGGAAAGCGTGAGAACCAGGAGCAGCAAGACAATCGGAGAGTTCCACAAGGGGCGTGGCGGCAGCATCTCGATCAATGCTCCCCTGCCGTGAGGCAAATCGTCTCGAAGACGGCGGATTTCGCTGGGCAAATAGAAGCCGCCGCCTGAAAGTCGCGCCGCGGTTTCCATTTCCTTTCGCGCCATTTGTGTTGCTTCCCACTCTTGAAGGGGCGGGACAACGGCAAAACCAGTCGCCGGAACAATCCCTGAGGTGATGGGAACCCAGGCGTAGTATTGACCTGGGGCAAGGTTCTGAAGCGTTGCTTCAAACAAATCACCCCGCAAAGGATGACGTTGCAAGGTGACTTCCCGCCGAGTACGTCCCTCGTATTCCAACCAGATGGCAACACTCCCATTTCGCAGGGGCAGTTCCGCGGGCTTAGGACATTCCAACATTAGGTGGACAGAATCCCCTACCTGATACTCGGAGCGGTCAGTAACAAGGCGAGGTGTTCTCGCGGATTCCAATTTTCCCCGCGCCATGAAGCGGACAGCCTCGATCCAGTAGTGGCGATATGCAGCCAGGCCTGCCCCTCGGCGCCAGCGCCACGTTTCATCCGTGGCATGGAACAGGACCTTCCCAGCGCCAACATATTGAAAGACTACGACCGGCTCGCCGCGGCCTTCTTGCTGGTTTTCTTCACGAGACTCGACCAAAACCCGTGCCCCCGGTTTGAGCTCAATCACGGATTGAAGCCAATATACGGGCGGTAACGAATGCCACACCCGTTCGGTTTCGGTAGGTGATCTTCCAAAGGCCAGCCAAGGCATAACTAGGCCCTCCCGAGTGACGGCCAGCCTATGGGCTGCCGTCTTCGGCTGTCCGATGTTCGCCGGAGATACCCCTACGGCGCAAGGTAGGACCTTTTCAAGTGGTGATTGATTGTACTCGTGGGGCATGGCGTGTGGTCCACCGACCACAATTAGTCCGCCCGGTGGGTCTTTCTCCTCCACAAAGGCCGCTACGGCCTCCAGGGTACTCGGCGAAACTCGGTTGGGAGCCACGTCTCCCAAGATGATAACATCGTAGGACCACAACTCGTCGCGGGAGGTTGGCACCGCCAACATTGCCCCTTTCATTTCCTCCACGTATTCCGGATCGGCTCCCAGAAGCACGGTCGTCAAATCAAAGCCTGGCTCGCGTATCAAGGCATTTCGGAGGAACCGATATTCAAATCGCGGCACCTCCTCAACCATGAGGATACGTATGGTATCTTTCTTTACCAGGATTCTTCTGCTCAACGCGTTATTCCGCA
>JAKPII010000181.1 GCA_029549885.1 Planctomycetota bacterium | reverse complement strand
CACGAACGACAGAAGCACTAGGCCGATGATACCGAAAAACAGATTGATCCATTCTCTCATAGACTCTCCTTCTTTAGGAATTCATCCACTGATGAACACCGTGTGACCTTTCCTTGACGTGCTAATTGCATCGCCTCACGTACCAGGGTAAGTGACATATAGTCGCCGATTCCAGTGACCCATCCATCGCAGACCCAGATACGAGGTTCCGATTGCTCACACAACCATCGAAGCGCAGGACCGTCTACCACATTACCCGCACCAATGGCGTCTCGCAACACCCCAGGATCTACAGCACGTCCATGACGTGCGACGATAACAAGCACTCCACTGCGACAATGACGTTTCTCAGACCCATAAGCCGCTATCGTAGCGGCTGGCCAATGGGTGAGAATAGCGTCTATTTGGTCAGACGTCACGTCCATTGAAGCGGACATGTCGATCAGTAGAGTTCCTCCAGCGACTTGCCGCCGGAGACCGAACATTGCTCCGTCCAGATAGCGATGGGGATACATTAACGGACCGACGTACATAGGTCTTCGCGTTAGCGCGCGTATCGCGGCGGTAATAGGGCGCACGAATGGCAGTCTTACCTCGCGCATAGCGCCCCATTGCAGTTCTGGGTTGTCGTGTTCGAACGTTAGAATGACATCACTGTCGCCTTCGAGGGCGATCAGACTCTCGATAAGGGACATCCCGAAGAGGATGTCCTTCATGATTTGTCTTTTATTCTTTACCCGTCTGCGCGCGCGCGCTAATTGCCGACCACAGTTAGCTAGGATGTTGCATGCGCGTTCGGCGACAACCTCGTGATGTCCTGGTAGTGTAATACCATCAATACCATGTGTCTGAACACGATGCAACACTCGTTCCGGCCAAGGAGTAGAGTCATTTGGAGTCTCGCGCGGCAGGTTACGGATTTCCTCAAGACCACGAGCCAATCCAAACGCGTTAGTCAAACAGTCCATGCAAACCTGTTTGACGTTCTCGGAGATACGATGCTTCTCCGCCGCTCGATGAATTGCCATATCATCCAGCGTGCGGAAGACTCCTAAGTGCGCATACTCATGCGCACGAATAGCTATTCCAGCCTTATTCATATCGACAGGTACACTGAAAATACCTGCACGATTCTTACGGGGCATTGCGCAACAACCGAAGTCAGGAGAGGGAGATGGAGAAACGTCAAAAGGACCTTTGCCTGCGGCAATAGCAGGCACAGACACAGAGGAAAACTGTGTCATACACGCACTCCAGCCGCACGCAATGCAAGCCGCACATCCGTTGCGCGTACGCCGAAAGCCAATTCAAGGGCGGTACGCAAGTCACAGGATTTTTGCCACAGGGCCAACGCCGTGAGAGCGCGGCGAGGGGAAATAGCGCGATCCGGGTCTTGGTAGGAATCCGCGACAGCGTTCCCGAGACCCTGGAGGCGAGAGTTGAGATAGTCCACTAGGGACGGATGAGGTGTTGTTACTTGGATGATCGCGTCGAAACGGTCACGGAGTGCTTCGTCCAACGACGCCGGATCGTGGTTGGATGTGGCAATCACTCGGAACCCGGATGCTGGCCGGATTGTCTCCGTCGTTGGAAGTGTGATCGCGGCTATAGCAGGATCGTCGCAGATGGCCAGCATGAGATCCTGTACAGCCCCGGATGCTCGAGAGATCTCGTTTACCACGAGCGGCCTACCGGAGCGGAATGCCGCTGCAATGGGTCCATCGTGCCAGACGAAGTCACCCCCGCGTGGCACGTAGTGGCCCATTAATTCTTGGGCCACTGTGTCGGCATGAAGTGTAATCTGGTACGCTCCTGGTAGCATCTGCATAGCAGCATAGGACTTACCGGTACCTGGAGGCCCCCAGAGATAGACTCGGTGGACGTGTTGCATTGCGATTGTGAATTTATCCCAAGACATATGTGTGTGATTGTCCTTTCTTGCAATCGTGCGGGTTAGATGCTTCCGCACGAATGATAGTTTCGCTCAAGAATGAGGCAACAAACAAGGTGTTTAACGGTATCATACGTGGAAACGCGAAAAAGCCCGGCGTTTTGGGTGTTTGGGTGTATAAGATATAAAAAGGCTTACACAAACGACTAACTGCGTATAGGGGCAGTGAGTCGGGTAGGTTGGTAAGTTCCTCGCTCACCGCCCCAGGTCCTCGCGCGCGAGAGAGGATTGTGGTTTATATAAACGGTTTACCGAAGTGGCGCTAAGTCTCTTTCGGCGCTTCCATGAAGGATCGTTGTAGACGTTCAGCACGCGGGTCGTCGGCGTATGGGATGGTGCTTTTTAGCTCTCGCACTCTACGGCCCGTGTAGGTCCGCGTGGGGAGATCGGGGGAGTAATGGGTTTTCAATCTTCGTGACATCTTCTGCCCTTTCACAAAGAGAGGTCCGCTAGTTCGGTCGGTTGAATAATATAAGATTTCCCGGGGGGTTAAGAGGTTTCTTTTCTCTTATATTAAAACGAGTTAACCGCGTTGGTACTAGGACGATTGTATCAAGAGTGTTAGGGGATAACTAACGCCGGAGCCCCAAAGGGGCGGAGGCGGGGGTAGGTTTCGGGCTAAGATTACTTTGGTTAAGGTTATATCTACGACTCCGTCTAACGACTACGTCTAACGACTCCTTCTACGATTACGTTTAGGGGGCCCCCTATAGGGGGCCCTAGGAAAGCTCACTCCGACAGAAACTATTCGCAGGGGTGGAAGATCCTAATAATCAGGAGGGAAAAATGATAACTGTTCACCAGCTTTCTCCTTGTGAAAACGGCTGGAGATTTTCCGTGACGGTCGAGTGTGGGGAGATTGTCATCCAGACAAATGGGTGGAGGTATTCCGACGAATGGGGGGTACTACCCCCGGCGCACTACAAGGGTGAAGGAAAGTTCACTCCGGTGGTGCATTTCAGCCCTCCGGCGATGCGGGAAGTAGTGGCGAAACTGAGCAAGCAACTCGGTTGTGAGATCAAAGAGCGCAAAACGAAGCGTAGGAAGAGTGGATCTAAAGGGGAAGAAGGAGATGGGCTTGTTGTCCGTGACAAGCTCGTGGACGAAGAAGGGGTGGAGATACAGGGATGCGCGATCTGTGGGGCTCCCGTAGTGGATGAGTACGAGGGCGTTGTGTGCTCAGGAGCGTGCTGCGAGAAGTATGTGAAGCGGATAAAGACGGGTTGGAAGCCGGGGGAAGAGTGGACGGAGGAATAGAGGATGACCCTCGAAATCACCCTTGGAGATTTCAAGGAAGTCCAGACGCCGGCTGGCTCGTGGCTGCGGTTCGCAGTCACGGTCACAGGCGACGGAGAGCCGCTTTGGACTCAGAGCGGCTTTGTCGTTGACCGCGATTGGCGGGTGCGACCGCCGATGACCCGGACGAAGTTCGGGCGGGGGGCGCAGCGGTTCACGCAAATCACACCGAGGTTTGAGGAGATGTTGCTAAACGCCATCGAGCGCGTGCCCGATGTGGAGAGCGTTCTTGGACCGCGCAAAAAGGAAGAAGGGAGGAAGCTTGAGGGACAGGTGAAGTTATCAACACCTGGATAAGGAGGAGCAATTATGAGTAACATCACTTTCGCAAAACCAACAGTTTCCTCACCGCTCGATAAATGGGTCGCCAGGCGATTGAGGGAAACAGAGTGTCCGGTGGAGAGGGAAGAGTTGAGGAAGTACCAAGAGAAATGGGGGGTACCGAAGGACGAAATCAGGATTCGCTTCAAATATCGCCGCGATCAGCCCGATCACAACGGTGAAACGCTGTGTTTTGTTTACCTCGGAGGCGGCAAGCCGCACGTCGGATCGGCGCACTGTTCCAAACAGGACCAGTTCTGCAAGGAAACCGGTCGGAAGGTCGCGTTGGCGCGGGCGGTGAAACCGTTGGACAGGGCTACCAGGAAACGAGTGTGGGAAGCGTACTTCGGGCGGAGGAGCAATGAAAATTGACGGCAAAACCGTTCTCGAACACAAGGCCGAGAAGTTCGTGGAGCTTGTGAAACGCGGCGCGAGCCCTGCGGAAGCGGCCAAGGGAATCGGTGCCACGTTGGCAGAACTGCGGCGGGCCGGCACGTTGGCGAAAGCCTGCCGCGAGGCGATCCAGCGGGCCGAGGAAGAAAAACTCCTAGACGCCGAGGTTCGCAAGAAGCTCCGCAAGGCGCGGTTGCTCGAACTGATGATGCAGGACGAAGACAAGCGCGTTGCTATTGCGGCGATTAAGGCGGACCAGGTTGAACACGGTGTTGGCAATCCCGCGGTTGCAGTTCAGTTAAACGTCATACGGGATCAGAAAGTCGCGGAGATGTTGAAATCTCTGCAAATCGAAGTGGAGGGAGAATCTCCAAGCGGCTGAACCCGAGAGGTAAAAAATGGAGTCAGTAATTAGCGATATTATCGCTGCGTCCACACTTCCAGACTGGGACAAAGAAGCCGTGGCTTCCGCAGTCGATGCGGCGATCAAAACGTGGTGGGAAAAGGACAAGGACTACGAAGTAATCGCCGTGGAACTGTACGGCGAACGGCCATTCCGGTACAAGATCGACCTCGTGCTCCAGGATCGTAATGGGCTCGTGGTGGTGGACTGGAAGACGAAGACCTTCGGGAAGCTGGACGAACGATGGGTGTACAGGGAGAAGCATAGTTATCAGCCGAAGTTGTACGTCGCCGCGCTCTCTCGGATTCTGGGCCGCAGGATCTTCCCGGTGCGGTATGAGGTTCGTGGCGTGACCATCGGGGAGCGCCCGCAGGTCGCCATGATCCCCATGTTGCTCACTCACGGGGACGCGCTGACGGCGGTGCGGAATCTCGCTTCGATTAACCGCCAGAGGAAAGCCCTTGGCAAACGCTACCCCTGGACCCGCAACCCGTCCGGCTGCGAGTGCTTCGGGCCGATGTACGCCTGCGAGTTCGGGGCGTTCTGTTGGGAGCGCGGGGCAGTGGTGCCCGAGGGCACGGACGGCAACGCTCCGCTTAGTCACACGTCGGCCAGTGAATTTCTGCGCTGTCCGGAGAGGTACAGGCTCCTGCGCGTGCTCGGGAAAATCGAGGACGAAGAAGGGCCGCACGTGGCGGGGATAGTGTTCCATCGAGCGATGGAAGTTCTTTATTGTCAGAAACTAAAACAAGAGGACTCCATCTTACTAAGTGAGAAGAGAAGAGATTAAGTAAGGAGAGAATGGATGTCACCAGAGATGATTGCAATGACAATCCAATCTGTCGCCTGCGCGGTTGACTCGGTATTCCAGTTCCTTTGTACGGAACAGGGACAGGCTCTCGTGAAACAGAGCATTGAAGATAGCAAGACCGCGCGGGAAATGGCGCAGAAGGTTGCAACTTGGATCGAAAACTTGGTCAAGGGACAGATATGAGCGTTTTAGAGAAGTTGAAGAAACAACAAGGGACCAAGCGGCCAAAGCCGCCGGTTATCTCGCTCGACAGCGAAGAGGACGTAACGAGCAAGGTGTTGCTCTATGGACACTCGGGCTCGGGGAAGACCTTCTTCGCTGTTGGACCGCTGGAGGCGGGTGAACGGGTGTTCGTGTTGTCCAGTGACTTCGGCTCCCACGGTCTGATGACCGTGCGTCAGGAGTTGAAGCGGCGCGGGAAGGCAGAGCTTCTCAAGAACATCAAAGCCATCGAGGTCAACACGTATGAGGACGTTGTTGGTTTTCTCGAAAACCCGCTGGATTACTACCCCGATCTGCTGACGTTCAACCCAACGGTACTGATGTGGGAAGGGTTCTCCTATTTCAACATCGGCATCCTGGACGAATACATCCTCAAAATGGCCCCCGGTGCGGAGAACGCCGGGGAGATGCGCTACGCCGGGTGGACTCATACGAAGCAGGATTGGCAGGGGATGAAGCGCGGAACGATCAGGACGTTGGGGAAGTTTATGTCCTGGTCGCTACCGCCCGATCCACCGCGTCCAGTGCATAAGATCCTCACCTGTCTCGAAGCACAACCGGAAGTAGACGATCTGACGCAGAAAGTCCAACGGTCGGTGCTAGTGCATGGGACGGGGAAAAGTCTCATGGGGCCAGCGTTCGACGCGATTCTGGAGTGTTTCAAAGAGGAAAAAGACGGGGTTGTGAAGTTCTGTTACCGCTGCGAGGGGTCGAGCGATAAGTTCCTCATCAAAAGCCGGGGGTTCGATCTTCAGCCGATGGAGGAGGCAGACCCAACAAGGATCTGGAGGATTTTGGCGGGGAGAGGCGAAGATGAAGCGTAGGTTAGCTACCGTCCCCTGGACCAGTCTCACAGGTCGGCGTGCTGAGAAGACTGTGGCACCGAAGAAGGCGCGCACG
>JAKPII010000162.1 GCA_029549885.1 Planctomycetota bacterium | reverse complement strand
CGTGGAATGGTCATCAGGCGCTATGAAAATGGGATTGGTGCAGGAAAGGCCAACCGATTGTGGTGCGGTCGGAAAGCGGTGCGCGACGGGAATCGGCCAGGTTCGGGCCGCTGTGACTATTGCTTGAATGGCCGTGTCGGGCTGGGGGCCGCCGGTAAATCGACGCGACGAAACGTCAGCACTGGACCGAATGTGGCCGGCTGTTTCTAGCCAGGATAGATTCCAAAGCCAAAGATAAGGATCTTCCGTTGAGCACCTTTTAGGTCGCTCATTCAACGGCAAGCAAAGCCATCCATACGCCCAGCTGAGGCCCTTCGAGGGGTATCTAGCCGACGCGGGAGTATGGGTAAGCGTTCTTTATTTGGTAGGCCAAGAACTGGCCCTTGGAACTCGCCTGCATGAGCTGCTCAAAAAGTGCAAGCGTCACGTTGTAGTACTGGTAGACGGACCCGGTCTTGAACTCCACTTCCAAGGTTTGCGATGGCTCGTCGTAGCCGATCCCAACGATCGTCGATGACCCTACTGGCTCTCTATTCATTTCTCACCTCCCTGTGGTTCCATTGTGTCTTCGATCGGGACTCGTACGATGCTAAGGTCACGCGTAACCGCGAAGGTTCTTTGGGCTCGCCATGACGCCACAACTCGGTCATAGCCCTCTGCAACTCGCTTAAATGCCCAGGCTTCGGAGACCTTGGGGTCAGAACTAGTTGGACGTTGCGAAGGAGGAGGGAGCGTTACACGGCATCGCACTGGCAGCCTCGCGGCTTCTCCCGCCACAATTGCCTCGCCCGTTCTCAGTACCGGCAGTAGATCCACGAGCCCGCCTAGGTTGTCGGGAAGTGCTCCCTTCACACGAGCACGATCCTCAGGGTTTGATAGTCGAAGTGCCAAGATCGTGCCGCACTGCGAAAGAATTGTTTCATCGACTTCCGCAGGGCGCTGGGAAACAACCATTGCACCAATCCCGTATTTCCGGCCCTCCTTGGCGATCCGTTTCACCATGTCGACGGCCGGTCCATCGTCCTTGGCACCAGATAGGTATCGGTGCGCCTCTTCCATCACGACTAGAAGCGGGCGGTGTATCCCACCTTCAGTTTTCTCACGGCTCCAAAAGAGCGCCTCGTATACGACTCGCAAGATCGAACCGATAAGGGTTGTCAACACCGAGCTAGGCACACCCGAAAGATCAAGAATGGTGACAGGCTTCTCGTGCCCCAACCAGTCATCCAAGAGCCTGTCCAAGTCAAACTGAACCGTTCCATTCAATGCTGGTTCCCATGGGCCAGGATGCAGAATGAAGTCGAATCGATGATCCAGCAGCCGTGACCGCATCAGATTCAACTGCCGTCGAATACCCTTTGCCTGCTGGTTCAGGAACGGTCCTGCAGCGCCCATAGCCGCTGGTGTGTACCTTGGAGGTGTCAGAGATGTTGGATCACCGGCTTGTTCCAGGGCAGGCACGTCTCGCTGCGGTCCGTTGAAAGTCCGCATCTCAAAGTCGATGAGGTCGTACCAGCATTGCTTGAGGCTGAAAGGCACCGGGCTATCGACG
>JAKPII010000140.1 GCA_029549885.1 Planctomycetota bacterium | reverse complement strand
TTGTGGCGAGGACGGAACATTTGCAAACATTGAGGTGGACCAGGACTATGTACTGCCAACGCAAAGTGATGCGGACAATCGTCGGGGTTATGCTCGCAGTTCTTGCAACCCCAGCCTTGGCCCAGGTCAAAGACATGCAGTGTTTTGCCCCGGCTCAAGTCGAGTCCTTCGGAGGAGGCCGGCGGGCCAACGAGGGCTTCTTCATCAGCGGTGAATACCTTCGTTGGAGCATCTCTAAGCCAGATGTAACGACCGTCGGTTATCCCGGCCTAACTCGAGAAGTCTATTACGATACAGGTATCTCACGGATTCAAACAAACACCCTCGATACGAGTTTCATCGGATCGAAATTCACTGATGGCAGCCGTGTCGATCTGGGCTATATCGAAGGCCACGAAGGATGGTTGTTCAGCGGAACCTTCCTTTCCACCTTGGGCCGTACGTATGGGGTGGCGAGCGCCGACATCGTTTTCGACGATAAGGAGTTCGGGGACCCGCCGCGCTATTACTTACAAGGTTACGTTGATGATGCGCTAACAAATATTCAGAATCTGCCCGTCAGGTTCACCGCACCCTACATCGAGGACGTTGAAGCGGACGAAGGCGGTGATCCCGATTCCCTGCCCGAGCCCTCTTGGGGCGTGATGATGGAAAACCTCGTCAAGCACTGGAGCACGGAACTCAACTACATTTATCGGTTTCATCCTACACGTCGTGGCACCACGTGGGAATTGTTCCTAGGCGTGAGATATTTCGAATTGAACGAGGATTTCAATGTGTGGGCACCCTATTCTTATGTCCCCTATGATCCGACTGCGGATGAAAACGATCCTGACGGTGTAGGTTTCCCAACCCGCGTGGGTATCTTGGCTGACAGCTACTGGTTCACGAAGGCCGAGAACCATGTGGTGGGGCCGCAGATTGGAGGTCGGTTCTTCCGCAGTTACAATCGGTGGACGTTTGACGTACAGGCCCGTTTCTTTGCAGGTTTCAATTTCCAGAACATCAAACAGCATGGTGTCCTCGGCAGTCGATTGAACCCGTCTGCTGATCCCATTGAAGATGTGCCGTTGTTCATGGGTCCGACCGGTTTCAGCCACAGCGCCAGTGAGGAAGAATGGGCACCTTGTGCCGAACTCCGTGCTGGGATCAAGTACCAACTTACATCCAAGCTGTCGCTTAGCGTCGGTTGGACGGGACTATGGATGGATAACGTAGCCCGGGCCTCCAATATGATCCTCTACCGTGTTCCCGACATGGGCATTACGATGGATCATAACACGCAAGACCTGTTCATCAATGGTGTGACGGCTGGCGTGGAATTCAACCGCTAGAGAAGCCCGATACGTCCGATTCGCGATTGTCAGCCGATAAAGACGGACAACCCTCCAGCGGTTAGCGAGCGGCAAAACAAGGATGTTGTGGCCGTTCGTCTCGGGTAACGCAAGAGGGTCTTTGATCGACCGGGAAGGATGCCCGGTCGATCTTGTTTCTTGGCAAGGGTTTTCGACGCGCTAGCGAAATTTGTGCCGAAAGTCAAGGTGAATTCCTTGCGGTGATTGGGAGATTGTATGATTAAAAAAGCGGCCTTTGTCGCTTTCGAACGGTTGCTTATAATACGACTTAGATTGAGCCGAGGACCTGTGATCAGGCAATTAGCAAAGTGACAGCGGCGCCTTGTCGCAGGCCTTCGTGACACAGTGGGTCATATTTCCGAGAGTGAGTCTCGGCTTAAGAAGGAAGGGTACAGCCGTGCTGAGTGTTCGTCCGCGTGTTACCGAATTAGCCTTTGTCCTGTATGGACGGCCGCTCCACCCGGAGCTTTTCGAAATCCGAGCCACGCGGCACATTGCGCGCGGGGATTATCAGGCCCGACTCGACATCACCAACACGGGCCACATTATCACCTGGAATTATGAAGGGCTCACCTGGACCGAGGTTGCCACTGCCGCCCATCATCCGCTGCCTACGAAGCGGCGACTTATGTTTCATAACATCAAAGGGGAGCTTCGGGACGAGGTAATAGGACGCGGTGGAGTCCGTTATGAGTGGGAGGCCCAACTCGAGCACGTCTCGCCCGAGGTTTTCTGGGTCTTTCAGCATGAACTCAATCGGGAAGCGCCTCAGCAAGGCCTTTTCTTCCGCTTTGATCCAAGCGGGCGCATGCCCTTGGGGGCGATGAGCTTTCTTTACTTTGAAACGCGGGCCAAGAGTCTCTTGGTGCAGGCGTTTCACACATTTCCCGATGACTGTGCCGTGGTCAAAAGCAAGACTGTAATTCGGCTACCTTGAAGAGTCTCGGCGTTTCGATCTGCTCAGAGCACCGCAGCTAATTAGCTTGTTCAAAACAATTGCGACGTTGATCGTCTCTACAATCGCGAGGCAAATTCGGCGATAAGCTGCGTCGTATGCTCGCCCTGTTCAAGAGGGGCCATGTGACCTGCATCGGGCACAACAGCGAATGATGCCCCCCGAATGGCCCTAGCCATTGCCTCCATTTCTTCTGGCAGGGAGATCGCATCAAATTGCCCCACAACCACCATGGTCGGACAATCGATCTGACCCAAAAGCGGCGTGGAGTCAGGACGCTGCGCCATTCCTCGTGCTGCCGCAGCCACTCCCTCTGGTGGTGCTTCTAGGATCATCGTGCGGAGTTTCGTCACAATCTCAGGCTGATGACGAAAGGTCCGCTCGCAACACAGGCGAGGAAGCATTTGGTCGGCGAGGAAGGCGGTTCCCTCGGTGATAACTCGTTCCGCCGTACGCAACCGATTTTCTCGAGCTTCTTGGGAGTCTGACGCAGCTCGCGTGTCGCAAAGAATGAGTCCGCGAAGCCGCTGTCGATGACGTCGCACAAATTGGAAAGCTACGTAGCCTCCCATCGACAGACCGCAAAGCACAACCGGTTCATCAATGGCCAGGGCGTCGAGCATTGCCGCGAGGTCATCCGCCATCTGTTCCATTGTGACCACACCCGGCGTCACCGTACTTCGGCCAAATCCCCGCAAGTCCGGAGCGAGCACCCGAAAGCGTGTGGATAAGCCCTTGATTTGGGCCTCCCAAACCCGATGGTCGAAAGGAAAAGCGTGGACCAAGAGAATCGTCCGACCTTGGCCTTGGTCTTCCACGGCCATGGAAAACGTGTTCCCTTCGGAAAGTTTGTCCGGCAAGCTTACGATTCGCATAGTTGTTTACCCCTAAAGAGGGTGAACCCATGCACTCACTGCTTCGGGCACGCAATCAAAAACGGTCCCTCTAGACCGCACGTCTGGACCACACGATGGGCAGTTTACCTTTGACGGGCAGAGTATTTAGCCCGCATTGTTATTTTATGGCCCGGTCTTTCGATAACATAAATCATTACAAAAGATCGGGCGCAACATAGCAGATTAACGTACGGCCGGGAACATTGAGGGTCCAATCAACAGGCGGCGGCGGACCGTCGAGATCGGGATAGATGTCGTTGGGCGACATGCGGCTGGTGTCGATGAACAAGCGCCACGCTAGACCCCGCGCCATGGCCGGAATAACAAATCGCGTGGGTTCCGGAGCTGCGTGGAACATCAGCAAGATATGATGGTTGGGGCGATTGGGATCTTCGCGGTGGGGGAACGCCGCTAGGAAACATGTGAGGCTTCGTCCCGCATTGGTCCAATCGACAGGCCCGCCTGCGGGGTTAAACCAACTGACATCGGGAAATCCCCCGGGGCGGACAGGAAGACCGGTGAGGAAGTCCTTGCGTCGCACCGTTGGTTCCCGCCTGCGGAAGGCGATCAAGGCCTGAACAAACCGCCACAATTCCCGGTGGCGATGGACCAATTTCCAATTGAACCAGGAAATAGAATTGTCCTGGCAATAGGCGTTGTTGTTGCCCCGTTGGGTACGTCGGCACTCATCGCCAAAGAGAATCATGGGCACCCCTTGGCTTAATAACAATGTAGCCATCATATTCTTGATTTGCCGCAATCGGATCAAATTGATCCCTTTGTGCCAAGTGGGACCTTCGACGCCATAATTGTAACTGTTATTGTTGTTTTCGCCGTCTCGGTTATCCTCACCATTCTCCTCGTTGTGTTTGTGGTTATAGCTGACCAGATCATTGAGCGTAAAACCATCGTGGGAAGTAATAAAATTGATGCTGTGATACGGATAGCGGCCACCTGGCTGATACAAATCGCTGGAACCCGCGATCCGTGTCGCGAACGCCGGAACCATCCCGGGGTCACCTCGCCAGAATCGCCGAACGTCGTCCCGATAGCGGCCGTTCCATTCTGCCCATCGGCAATGGGCAAACGTATCGGGCCAGCAGAGGGATGCGAACGTCCCCACCTGATACGCCCCCGCAGCATCCCAGGCTTCGGCAATAATCTTGGTGTCGGCCAGTAGCGGATCCTCGGCGATTGTCTCAACCACAGGAGGATTGGGGACAAGATTCCCCGCCCGATCGCGGCTGAGGATTGATGCCAGGTCGAAACGGAAACCATCAATGTGATAATTGTGGACCCAATAACGCAAGCAGTGGAAGATCATCTCGCGGACGATGGGGTGGTTTCCGTTAAGCGTGTTTCCGCAACCGGTGTAGTTTTTGTAACGGCTGCCGCCATTTTCTAGCATGTAATAGACGCGGTTCTCCAATCCTTTGAAGCTCAGTGTCGGCCCATATTCATTGCCCTCGGCCGTGTGATTGAACACGACATCCAGGATCACCTCAATACCGGCCTTATGGAGTTCGCGGACCATCTCCTTAAATTCGCGAACTTGGGCCCCTGGTTCTTTACTGACCGCGTATCCGCGATGAGGCGCGAAGAACGCCAGCGGGTCGTAGCCCCAGTAATTGGGCCGCTTAGGTTTTTGCCCGTAGCAGTCGAGGATCAGAAACTCGTGGACCGGCATCAGCTCGACCGCTGTGATGCCGAGTGACTTCAAGTAGGGGATTTTCTCGATCACCCCCAGATATGTCCCCGGAAACTCTGCCCCGCTCGTAGGAGATCGTGTGAACCCTTTGACGTGCATTTCGTAAATGATGGTCTCCGACAGGTCGCGCCGGATGTGCCGCGTACCCTGCCAGTCAAATGTGTCATCGACGACAACGCACTTTGGAGGACGGATAATGCCATCGGTGGCCGGGAGAAAATCACCCGCCAGGGCCTTGGCGTACGGGTCGATCAATCGTGCCTTGGGGTCAAAACGGTGTCCAATTTCGGGAGCATAAGGGCCGTCTGCTTGGATGTGGTAAAGTTGCCCAGCCTTCAATCCCGGCACAAAAACATTCCACACGTCACCCCAGCGGTGGTCTGCCGGGTTGAGATGAATAATATCGCTGGGTTCACGGTCGTTGACATCGTTATATAAAAGGATCCGCATTGCGGTTGCAGATCGACTAAAAATAACAAACTGGACGCCGTCTTCATGCAGAATAGCGCCATAAGGCAAGTGATGGGCAAATTGTAGGGGTAATGGTCGGGCTAACATGGACAGCTGTTGCGCAGGTTGTCCCACAACAAGGTCAAAGCTTCCAGCGTACCACTGATGCAAGTCGGTTGCCATGGTTCACCCACTATTCTTGATATTCTAGGCCAAAAAACCCGAACCGGAAAAACAAATCGCCCAACTTTAACCGTCCGTGGTGGGAGAAGCGCTATTTCGCTCACCTATAGCCGCCATCCTTGGGGATCGGCCTAACAACGACCACTTAGCCCCTTCGTAATCCCCAACATCGGGCGGCATCTTCGGGAGCGGCCCGCGATCCGTCTTGGGTGGGAACGATGAACGAAAGTGCCGCGCTTGGGCGCGACCCTTTTCCTTCCTTATCGAAATCGGACCCCGCCCGGCCTGGCAACAGTGTTCCTCAGGCTGGGATTCCTTTCGGCGCAACCTGAAGACTTTCCTCACACCGTCCTTGTCATGAGAGAATAGGCAAACTCTGTGGATTTAAACGATGCGCGATTGAAAAAGATTGAGGATAAGGCCGACGGTACGGATCAATGCCGCTGGTTGTATCATGCCATCCAAACGGAATGTGACTGCCAGGAAGGACGCTTGTCATTGGCGAGATGGTTCCCGACAGGTTGGGAAAGGTAATTGAAAGGTGAGCGGTTTGGTCGTCAGGTCGCTCCAAAAGAATCGGAAGACTGTTGGGACGATACAAATCACTCTCTGGTCCCGGTTGAGTAGCGGACCATGTGGAACTATTATACTAGGTTGTGTAGTTTATCTTGTTGGTTACGACAGAGCGTTTATTTAAGGCCATCGATTTGATAAGAACGGTACAAACCTTGAACAGCTTTGTGGGCTAATAGAAGGGCGGGAGAAGACCAATTGAGGGTGGTGTTTTATGGGGATCCTTGCCTGAGTCGTAAAAGTAAAGGAGACATGCTGTGTTAGCCAAGAAAGTGAATACACCGCAGACGGGATCGTTGGGTCGCGGACGCAAACGTTGTCCCTCATGTAATGCCATTGTTGCCGCACGAGCCGTGAAGTGTCGCTTCTGCGAGTACAATTTCTTGGACAAGCCTCGCAGGGGTAAAACGGCCCGAGGGACGGTGGCTGACCCGGCCTCCGTCGAGAAGCTGGTCGCGTTCATTAACGCCCACGGCGGATTGGAAAACGCAAAAAAGGTTATTAGTGATGTGCGCGGCCTGGTAGAGTATCTGGGTTCCTTGGATTTGATCGCTCAACAGTTGAACGTTGTCGGTCTGATAAAGCAGCAAGTGAAGGAATAGTCGGCTAATCCTCTTATGCGGAGCTATGATTCCCTTTATGATCTCTCTGGATGATGGCGATTTGACAGTGCAGGAGTTGAGCAACTGCACGGCGCTCGCCTAGCCAGAGAGACCATTGACCCTTGAGGGAATCAACCCCAGTGAGGATACCCACGGGTGTGTTGACGCGGTCAGGTCATGGTGGCTCGAATGGGACACAAGAATCAAGTGAATGCTATACGAGCAACAATCTGATTCCAAAATAACGCGCGACAGCATAACCTATTCACCATGCCGTCCCATCAATGTTGTTTTCTGAGGATGGTCGTTTATGGCTGTTCTTTCCCAGCAACCTCAAAATGGCTGAGGATATGCCGCTTTAACTTGTTAAGATTCTCTCCAAGTCGCCCGTGCTTGGGCTGAATCTTCGGCTCGATTTGGGCCACGATCTCACGAAGCGGGGCAGCCTTGGTTCCTAGGTTATCCACGGCGTTCAGTGCTAGCATCATAAGATAGGGCCCTTTCCCCTCGTAATCGAGATAGGTCCGTAGCACAGATAGGGCAAGCTCGACATCTTGTTGACTTCCATACCGGCCCAGTGTCCACGCAGCAACAATCTGGACGCTCGGCGCCGGATCTTCCAGGGCTTTGACAAGGCGATCATGGACCGCCGAAAAGACCTTTTCTCCCCTCGCCAACAGACCGGTGACGGCCCAATATCGCACCGCGCTATCGGGGTCCTGTAACCCGGCGAGCAATTGTTCGAGATGGTCCTCTTCCAAGTCTGAGGCGACTTCTGCCATGGTGAGGATACGTTCTAGCGGATAATCGGCACTTTGACCGTATTCGTAGGGCGTCTTGCTGCCGGCCCGAGCGTGGATTTCGTCCTCAGGAAGGAATCCCAAATCGCGCGTGGTCAGGATATGATCCCGCAGGACCTGGCGGAGCTCCTCAAGCTTTGCCTTGTAAGCCGGGTTGTTGGCCACGTTATGAACTTCGTCCGGATCGGTGGCCAGGTCATACAGTTCCTCCTTGGCCTTGGGAATTGTCCAAAAGTAGGACTGTTCGGGCGACAGTTTTCCTTCGTCGAAAAGTTGCTTCCACACGCGTGTCGTAGGGGTTTGAAAGAGATACTCGACATGCTGACCCCAAGGAAGGTGCGGCATGTAATTGCGGATATAGACAAAGCGACCATCGGTCACGCTGCGGACGAGATCATATCGTTCGTCCATCCGACCGCGGAGGCCAAACATATAACGCGGCGGCTCCGTGGCAAAGGTCCCAAGGAACGCCCGCCCCTGCATTGAGGCCGGCGGCTTGATCCCGACGAGACTGAGCAACGTGGGCCCCAAGTCCACGAAAGACACCAATCGCGACGACCGGCCGCCGGGTTGATAGTCCGGAGGTGCCAAATGCCGAAACTTGGGAGGAATATACACGATAAGCCCGACTTGAAGGCCAGAGTTATACGGGCAGCGTTTGCAACGGGGCAGACCAGGGCCGTGGTCACCGTAGAAGAACACGATGGTATCGTCGGCCAGGCCTGCGTCTTCAAGCTCCTTGAGCTTCTCTCCCGCCATGCGATCCATTGTCGTGATGTTATCATAGTACTGGGCCCAATCCTGGCGGACCTCAATCGTATCGGGGTGATAAGCCGGGACTCGAACCTTCGCCGGATCGTGGACCCACTCGTGAGGCCGACGACGCACTTGGCTTTCGTGTGTGACCGTAAAGTTAAAAATGGCAAAAAAAGGCTGGCCGGGTTGGCGGTTCTTCCAGTGCGCCTTGCCGGACGAGTCATCCCAGACTTGGCCAGGTTTCTCGAGGTTGTAATCTTCCTTACTGTTATTGGTGCAGTAGTAACCGGCGTCGCGCAAGAACTGAGGATAAAACCTTAAGCCAGGGGCGGTGGGCACCAGGCTCCGCATGTGTTCTGAACCTGTTGTGCTGGGATACATCCCCGAGATGATGGCCGTGCGGGCCGGCGCACACACAGGGGCGTTGGACCAAACCCTCGTGTAAATCGTGCCTTTAGCCGCTAGACGATCGAGATTTGGGGTGTTGGCGTAACGATCCCCGTAACAGCCGAGGTGCGGGCCCATATCCTCGCAGGTGAGCCAAAGGATGTTTGGGCGAGCTTGTTCAGCCCAGATGGTGCGGTGGGACGCCAAAGTCAGACCGAACCAAAGAGCAAGGATCGCTCCCAGAGAACCAAACACATGCCGATACATCTTGTGACCTCCCCAAAAAGGACGTTCACGAGGCTAAATGACCGGTTGCCCATCTAGTGTGAACCGTTGCCGCAGAAAATGCAACACCGAGCCCAAAAGGTTGAGCCGCCTGCGTTGTTCTGGAATCCCGTGTTTTTGGGTTTTACCACGGGTGTTAAAAAAGCCTTAGCCGCAGGGTGTGCGGGTTGTGGGACCTTTTCTTGGTCCCAGGGAGCGACCGAAACGGAAGGGTCACCGATCTAAACGGGAGGGTCATTGTCCTCAGTCACCAGAACGCCAGAACGGGAGGGTCGTCGTCCCCGACGACCAAATCGGGAGGGTCACCGTCCTCGGTGACCTAAATAACGAACACGTCATCGTCATTGCCCACGATAACGGACGGCGGGGACGCCGTCCCTACCCATTTTGATCCTCCTGAAAGCGGTGCTCAACATCCGGGCAAATAGAAAAGCGCGTCAACGGCGCTAGACGTCCGCGATTCCCGCGCCCTGGCCTGCGCAGGCGGGATCACCTGCCCAGCTTCAACTTCAGGAGCATCTCGCCGGTCTCGGCGTCCCACACGATGGCGGTGTTGTCGATCGATCCGGTCACGATCCGCCGCCCGTCCGGACTGAAGGTCGCAGACCAAACCCAGACGTTGTGTCCTCCGAGCACCAGAAGCCTTTTCCCCGTCTCGGCGTCCCACACGATGGCGGTGTTGTCGATCGATGCGGTCACGATCCGCCGCCCGTCCGGACTGAAGACCGCAGAGTAAACCGAGAGGTTGTGGCCCCGGATCACCCGAAGCCTTTCCCACGTCCGGGCGTCCCACACCATGGCGGTGTTGTCATTCGATGCGGTCACGATCCGCCGCCCGTCCGGACTAAAGACCGCAGAGTAAACCCAGCCGTTGTGCCCCGGGAGCACCAGAAGCCTTTCTCCCGTCCGGACGTCCCACACGATGGCGGTGTTGTCACTCGATGCCGTCACGATCCGCCGCCCGTCCGGACTGAAGGCCGCAGAGTAAACCGAGCCGTTGTGCCCCTGGAGCACCAGAAGCCTTTCTCCCGTCCGGGCATCCCACACCATGGCGGTGTTGTCGATCGATGCGGTCACGATTCGCTGCCCGCCCGGACTGAAGGCCGCAGAGTAAACCGAGCCGTTGTGTCCCTGGAGCACCAGAAGCCTTTCTCCCGTCTCGGCGTCCCACACGATGGCGGTCTTGTCATTCGATGCGGTCACGATCCGCCGCCCGTCCGGACTGAAGGCCGCAGAGTAAATATAGCCGGACCACAAGAAGGTTTTGTGCCCCCGAAGCACCAGAAGTTTTTTCCCGGTCTCGGCGTCCCAGACGATGGCGGTCTTGTCATTCGATGCGGTCACGATCCGCCGGCTGTCCGGACTGAAGGCCGCAGAGTAAACCCAGTCGTTGTGCCCTTGGAGCACCCGAAGCCTTTCTCCCGTCCGGGCGTCCCACACAATGGCGGTGGTGGTGTCATCCCACGAGTCGGTCACGATCCGCCGACCGTCTGGACTGAAACTGCACCGACCGGGAGACTGAATGGCAACATACGTCCCCGGCGAAATTGGAGCTGTGACATCCGAGCTGCCTCCTTCGCGGCTTTGTGGAACAGTTTGGGCTTTGACACTAGCCCAAACGGCATCTTGGCCCTTCGCCTGACGGCTGCTTGAGAGTCGAGCCTCATACAGCCGCCGCACCCAGTTCCGCGCCCCCTCGGAGGGCCGCTTCTCCGGGTCAGGATCCAGGGCCGCTAGAAGTAAAGCCTTCTCATACGCCTCCAGCCCATCCAAGATCGGCTCCCCCCGCTGCTGCCGCGCCAGAATCTCCACCGGGTTGGTCCCAAACGGCTCGTTGCCAGTGCGAAGTTTCACGTACGTCGCCGCCAGCGAGTAGAGGTCCGCCGTGGAAGTCAAACGGTGGTCTTGCCAGGCCTCTGGCGGCAAATAGCCGAACGTCCCCGAA
>JAKPII010000138.1 GCA_029549885.1 Planctomycetota bacterium | reverse complement strand
CCGGTTGCGATCATAAGAAATGTAGATGGTCCCATCCGGTGCCTGAAAACCATCGGGATAGGAAACGCCCGGTCGATCATCTAAAACCAGCCCACCTTGCCAAGTCTTGCCGTCATCTTCGGAAAGCCATGCACTGAGTTTGACGCGGCCTTGGTGGGAGTCGATTGCGTCACCATGCTTTACCAAAAGGATACGGCCTGAAGCAAGACGGCGGATAAAGAATCGGGCATTGGGGTGGGCGACGCCTTCGAGATCGGTTGGTTCAGACCACGTTCGTCCGCGATCGGTCGAGATAGATTGCATAATGCCGGTCCGTGTCCGCGCCAACATCCACAGAGTGCCGTCCTGACGCTCGATAAACATATGTTCGATCCAATCTGGATTAGGGAATTTCACCGGCCCACCTCGTCGTTCCCAAGTCTGGCCGGCATCGGTGGAGACAAACATGTGGGCACCGCGGAGGGGATCCAATTCGCGGAACAGATCGCGGAACGGTCCAAAACCGGGAAATTGGTTCAAATAAACCGGCAAGACCCATTCGCCGGTGGATAACACAATGGGCTTGTTGAGCATGCTTCCGTGCCAGATACGGCGCGGTGGCGACCACTGCGGCCGGGCATCGTCGGGATTGTTACACACAGTCGCCCAAATACCGGCCCGGCCATCAAAATGGTGCATCGTCTGATCGAAGAACAGCCAGAGGCGTCCGAGCGGGTCGGTCCACAGGTTGCCAATAATCACCGTGCGGTCCATCGGAAGATTCTTCGAGTGCGAATCGATGACCAGACGCGGTTTTGACCATGTCTCGCCGTCATCGTCGCTGGTGGCCAGCACGAAGAACGCCTTGGGGCTATCACCGCCCGCCACCCAGCATGCCCAAATCCGCCCCTTGGGGGTACGCTCGATGCCGATGGTCATGCCGTAGTCAAGTTTATCGTAGTCGTATTCGGGTAGGGGTGATGTGTTCAATACAGGGGGAATAAGAGCGAGGTCGGCCACGCGACGCATTACGTCTAACTCATAGGCTCGCACTTCTTCGGGCGACATTGCCATGAAGCGCGCTTCCGGCGGTTCGTCGGCGCGCAACGTGTTGCAGCCAACCATCACCAAAATCGTGACCAGCGGCAGAACATAGTTCATGGCTTGTTTCCTGTTACTTTTCGTGGGCCAACGGTGGAAATGTCAATGGGCTGGAACCCCAACTTCAGGGCTGGCGAATCGGGGGCAGGGGCGAAATCGTCTTTCGCCGGGTCGCGGAATTTCGGATTTGATTCAATGCTGTGAAGCTCGATACCAAATTGACGCTGGGCGTCGAGATGTTTTCGCCCCCAACCCGGTTCGGCAGTGTTGAAGTAGAGATTGTAGTCTGCCTTGCAGGTCCGCAACATGGCCGGCAAGAGGGTCCTTTGACCTTTCGATGCGGTTGTCCTTTCAAAGAGCAATGCCTGGCCGGGCGTGCAGGAGACAACAATGTTGCGCTCCACCACGGAGCCATCCACTGGGCCATAGGGCATGACCAAGTAACCCCGCTTGTGCAGGCAAGGTGTGCCATCGGGCGTTACGTCCCGAATATCAAAGAGGATGTTGTTGCGAATGGTGTTAGTACCTTTCCAGATGATCCCTTCGCCGCAGACCCTGGTGATGATGTTGTTTTCGATCACGGTCAAGTGTTGGTCGTCATCACAACGGATGCTGGCATTGATGTTTGGCGAAGGGATGTCGTGAATAAAGTTGTTGCGCACGATGTTATTCTTGCCGGCGCCGGAAACATAGATCGCATTACCATCGCCCATGACTTCCATGCAATGGTGAAGATCGTTATACGCAATGATGTTTTCCCGGGCGTGCATGAGGGGTTCGCGCTCGTACCAAGTACCCCGCCCGGCCTTAAGAACCCGATCGACTTCCGCCCAACGTACCGTGCGGCTACATTCACCGTTGCCCTGACGGTCTAGGACTGTTCGGCCTGTCGCCAGGATGCCCGTGTAGGGCGTATGGTGGACATGATTATGCTCAATGCGATTGTGACCACTTTGCCAGGCCCAGATTCCCGCCGAATGCCAGAGCAAGCGACCGATATGATGCACGTGACAATCGCTGACAATGTTGTCTCGGTTGACATCCTTGGTGCCCATGCCGTAGCCGGCCAGTAAGATGCCAGCTCCGCCGAGATAAGCAAATTCAGAACGCAGAATGGCGATCTTTTGGCAATAAAGGTCCAATCGCACGCCCGCCGAACCGCTATTGAGGAAACGACAGTCTTCAACCCGGCAGGACTCTGCACCGCGGAACCGCAGCATAGCCGTCGGGCGATCAAACATCTCCCAGTCGTGTTGCAATCCCCAGCCTGTTTTGTTCGGTTCCCACGGCCAGCGATCCGCTTGCGTGAATGTCAATCCGCGGAATATCACGCCGCGCACGGGAATGTCCGTGGGTCCATCGTAGTCTATTGTCCCTTCCACACGGACGAGCTCCGTCAAACGCGGGACCACAATTTCATGACCAGGTTTCTTGCCGTTGCGCGGCCAGAGGTACAGCTTACGGGCGGTGACATCCAAG
>JAKPII010000122.1 GCA_029549885.1 Planctomycetota bacterium | reverse complement strand
CCGCGGCACCGCATATCACCCGCCGCCCAGATCAAATCACCGATCCTCTGGAACCCAAACATCGAGTAAAAAATGAAGAACGGAATCATATTGATACCGTGGGTGGAATGGGCCGTCCCGGCGGCGATGAATGACGCCATCGACCCGGCTTCCGTAATCCCCTCTTCCAAGATTTGACCATCCACCGCCTCGCGATAGTACAGCACGGTATCGGAATCGACAGGTTCATAAAGTTGACCGACGTGCGAATAGATGCCGAACTGTCGAAACAGGGCCTCCATGCCAAAGGTGCGGCTTTCATCGGGCACGATCGGCACGATGTATCGCCCAATGTTCTTGTCACGCATCAAGCGGGCGAGGAGCCGCACAAAGGCCATGGTTGTAGAGACCTCACGTCCTTCGCTCCCGGCAAAGAACTCGGCGTAGTCGTCCCACTTTGGCGGCTTGAGTTTCGTCATGGGGTGCCGCCGAGCAGGGAGGGGACCGCTGAGGGCCTTCCGGCGCGCCTTCAAATACTGGATTTCGGGGCTGTCTTCCGGTGGGCGATAAAAAGGTGCATCCGCAATTTGGTCTTCAGGAATAGGAATCTCGAACCGCTGACGAAATTGCCGCAGTTCTTCTTCGTTTAGCTTCTTTTGCTGATGGGTGATATTTCGCCCTTCACCCGCCTCGCCTAACCCGTATCCCTTGATCGTTTTTGCCAGAATCACGGTCGGCGAGCCTTTGTGTTCCACAGCCGCCTTGAAGGCAGCATAAACCTTCACCGGGTCGTGCCCCCCGCGCTTGAGCCGCCGAATCTGTTCGTCCGTCATGTCGGCTACGAGGGCCTCCAGCCGGGGATCAACACCGAAAAAGTGCTTGCGGATATAGCTTCCCGGCATGACGGTATATTTTTGATACTGGCCATCGACGACCTCGTTCATGCGGCGGACCAGAAGCCCATCTTTATCCTTGGCCAGCAGCGGGTCCCAATCAGAGCCCCAAATAACTTTAATGACGTTCCAGCCCGCCCCGCGAAAGGCCCCTTCCAGTTCCTGGATAATCTTGCCATTGCCCCGGACCGGTCCGTCCAAACGTTGCAGGTTGCAATTAACCACGAAGATCAGGTTGTCCAAACGTTCCCGGCCAGCTAGGGTGATGGCCCCCAGGGTCTCCGGTTCGTCGCATTCACCGTCTCCCACAAAACACCAGACCTTAGACTCGCGGGCTTGAGGCAGGATGCCGCGGTCGGCCAGATACTGGTTGAACCGAGCTTGGTAAATCGCCATGATCGGCCCTAGTCCCATGGAGACCGTGGGAAATTCCCAGAAATCAGGCATCAACCAGGGATGAGGATAAGAGGACAGGCCACCGCCTTCGGCCAATTCGCGACGGAAGTTCTCGAGATGCTTTTCGGTGATTCGGCCTTCGAGATATGCCCGCGCATAAATCCCAGGTGCGGCGTGTCCCTGGATGTAAACAAAGTCGGGAGGATTAGGACCTTGCTTGCCCCGGAAGAAGTGATTGAACCCCACCTCGTAAAGCGTGGCTGCCGAGGCAAAAGTCGAAATATGCCCGCCAATTCCCGAGCTAACCCGATTGGCGCGGACGACCATGGCCAAGGCGTTCCAGCGAATTAGGCTCTTGATACGGCGCTCCAGGGCCCGATCGCCTGGATATTCGGGTTCAGCCTCTGGGGGAATCGTATTGATGTACGGTGTTGTTGCCGAGGAGACCCACGGGACGCCGGTGCGGAAAGCCTTCTCTTTCAGTCGTTCCAGCAGATACACAGCCCGCTCCGGGCCTTCACGCCGAATGACAGCCTCCAAGGCGTCTAGCCATTCCTGGGTTTCCACTGGGTCAACATCACGGGCCAACGAAGGAATAGCCCCTTCTGGTAAGGTCCCATCGGTAGCAGTACGCGATCCGGTCACGTTCAACTCGCTTTGGGCCATACTCACTTGCCTCGTTTTCATTTCACAAGAATACCCAGTCCATCTTGCCCAATCAGCCTACACTACGGCAATGATCCTGACGACCGCCGATCAACCCAATCCCGAGCACCGGATGGAAGATTCATCGGTCGGCTTCATGGCGATGTTTGAAACACCATGAATTATACGAACTCGGCCAAAAACACTTTTTTTCCCTACCGGAACGGATGCATCGTTTCTACTCGGCGAATGCTTCCACAGTGGGCGGAACGAGATTCGCCACGGTGTGGGTGTTTTCGGCAAAAGCGCTTTTCTAAAACATGAGCATCTTTCGATATTCATCCAATCGCAGTTGGATATCTTCCCGCCGAATCTTCAAAAGGCGGTCGATACTGAAGTCCTCCACGGTGAAGCTTGCGACGACTACGCCGTACGCCATAGCTTCTTTGAGTGTCCGTGGGGAAAAGTCGTTCTTTTCGGCGAGGTAGCCCATCATACCGCCAGCAAAACTGTCCCCTGCACCCGTTGGATCCACTACTGCCGACGTTGGATATGCTGGGAGGACGTACATCTCGTGCCGACTGAAAAACATGGCTCCGTGTTCGCCTTTCTTGATAACAACGAACGTCGGGCCGAACTCGAGAATCTTCTTTCCCGCGCGGACAAGATTCTCATCCTGAGCTAACAATTTGGCCTCAGCATCGTTTAGGACCAGGCCATCGATCCGTTGCATCAATTCCCGAAGTTCTTCTGGTTCGTTACGTATCCAGTGGTCCATGGTATCGGCCACGACCAGATCGGGCCCAACGCATTGATCCAGGACCCGCATCTGCATCTTCGTTGAGCCGTTGGCCAGGAAAAGAAACTTGCAACGTCGGAAGGCCTCGGGGAGGACTGGATCGAATTGCGACATGACGTTGAGCTGGACCTCGAGGGTCTCGCGGTCGTTCATGTTCGGCAGGTAACGGCCCCGCCAGCGGAATGTCTTGGCGCCGGGAATCGTCATCAGTCCCGACGTGTCAATGCCGTGATCCTGAAGCAGTTGCGTATGTTCCGGGGGCCAGTCTTCCCCTACGACACCGACGAGCCGAACCGGCGTAAAAAATCGGGCAGCCAAACCAAAATAAACAGCCGATCCTCCCACCACGTTTTCGCGTCGTTCGTGGGGAGTCTCCACACTGTCTAAAGCGACCGAGCCAACCACGACAAGCGGCATGGAACGAGGTCTCCTAACTCACAGGTCTCATCTTGATTTGGACAATCACCGGGTTCAAAACCCTTTTGGGTATGGGACGCCTCGCGCCCCGCACTGTCTTTGTAAGAATACTGGTTTTTGCCGTGGTTCGCTAGCGTCGGCCACGTGGCGGATTAGGTGCTGCGAATTGGAAGAGGAGCGGTCGGGAATTTCTCCGATAATTGGAGATGTCACCGATAGCGTCAAAATGATAGGACGGCCTATCGTGAGCCACCGGCGCGATGACCAAGCAATTGCTCGCAACTTCGATCAATTAAGAGCCTATCCCAAAAAGTCCCCCTCTCCCTCCGGGAGAGGGTTGGGGTGAGGGCAAGCGAACGTCGGGATCGATGGAGAAAACGGGCAGCGATTCGAGGCACCTTCACCCCCGACACCTCTCCCGCCGAACGGATAAGAAGAGATTATGGGATAGGCTCTAAGTACGACATTGATCTTGGGCAAGCCAGGAAGGGCGAGAGACCTCGCACCTTCCACCCCGAAAACCCTATTGCAGGTCACTGCAAGTTCTGCCAGCGAGATAGAACAGGAATATTTCAGGGCTTAACGACGACCACAACCCATTGAGCTCCCACAAATTGCGGACATCAAGAAAGCTGCGGCGTGCGAGGACTTTTTTCCTACGGCATGGCCCAGCGATCGTACGAACACGGAGGCCGCGAGGATTCCGCAGAAGGGGCGAGGCCTCATTCAGCGGCCGCCTTGCCAAGTCCACAACTCATGCGAGATTCTGTGGGAGGGACCAAGTCCCCTCGGTCTCGCCACTTACAACTCCCGGTCGAGGGCCGGATCGGGCGTGGTTTGTCCGCGGGCGACGAGGGCATCGACGAAGCCCGCCAGTTTTCGAGATCGCACCGGATGCCGCAGTTTTCGGATGGCCTTGGCCTCGATCTGCCGGACCCGCTCCCGCGTGATACCGAAGATCTTGCCCACTTCTTCCAGCGTGTAGGCATAACCATCGGCCAGCCCATAACGCAACCGGATGATTTCCCGCTCCCGATACGTCAGGTCCGAAAGGGCATCCTGAATGGACGACTTAAGCAGTTCAAAGTTCATCTCGTAGAGGGGGTCGTCTTCGCGGTAATCTGCCAGGAACTCGCCCAAATAGCTCTCTTCCTGTTCACCAACCGGTTGATCGAGTGACAATGGCTGATGGCTCATACGAAGGATACTGCGAACATCTTCGACCGACATCCTCAGCGCTTGGGCGGTCTCGTCGAGGGTCGGAATCACACCCGTCTCCTGGGCCAGCTTGCGAGCCGTGGCGTGGATGCGCCCACAGAGATCGATCATATGCACGGGCATCCGGATGGTGCGACTTTGGTCGGCAATTGCCCGGGTGATCGCCTGTCGAATCCACCATGTGGCATAGGTTGAGAATTTGAAGCCGCGGGCATACTCGAATTTATCCACCGCCCGCATCAATCCCGTGTTACCTTCCTGGATAAGGTCGAGAAAGCTCAATCCTCGGTTGCGATACCGTTTGGCGATGGAGACGACGAGCCGGAGGTTTCCTGCCGAAAGATACCGCTTCGCCCTTTCGTATTCCTGGGCATAGGAGTTAATAGCGGCAAGATGTTTCCGCAATGTGGTGGGGCTTTCCAAGGTCATCCGCATCAGATAGCGGAGTTCCCGCCGCAGTTCCTTGGCCCAGGGGGTTTCTGGCGTGCCTTCCAAGGATTTCAGATTGCGGACAATTTCATCCATTCTTTGCGAAATCCTTGTCAGCCGATCCAGCAATGGCTGAAGCTTTTGCGTCCGCAGATCGAGTTCTTCCACCAGTCGGACTGCCCGAAACCGACGCTTCATCAGCCGTCGCCGAGCCGCTAAACGGTTTTCCAGCGACTCGCGGCGACTCATCATGATGCGGAAATCACGTCGGTTTCGCCGTTGAATCTCCTCGAGAGTCTTTAAGTTTGGGCCGAGAAGATGGATGATATGGCGTTTACCCCGCAGATTGGTCACCGAGACATCCATGGTTCGGTCGAGCCGCAGACGACCGTCTCGGACCTTTTTCAGCAGTTCGATCGCGGCGTTGAGGATGTAGTCCGTCGCCAACATGGCGTAGCGGAATTTGCGCCGGGCCTTTTCGATGTCGCGAGCCGCCCGAATTTCGTCCCGTCGACTGAGGAGCGGAATCTCGCCCATTTGCATCAGATAGATGCGAACGGGGTCGTCAATTCGATCGTCCTGACCGGTGGCATCCGCGTCCAGTTCGCGGTCTTCCGAGTCCTCGAAATCATCCTCGTCATCGATGTCCGAAGGGGAGGGGGTTTTTTCGGGGACGGCCAATTCCAGGTCGAATTCGTCCTCGTCGCGGGACTCCGTCACCGAAATGGAGATGAGGCTGCTTTCGGCAAGCGGCTTGATGAATGCCGTTTCGGCCGTATCGAGGAGAAACTCGGGAACCGTATCGTCCCCATTCTTCCGGTCTCCCTTCCCGTTGAAAGGTAGGTTGCCGGTTCCGTTGTGTGGGGTAACCTTGGGGAGAGTCACCCGCTGGCCATTGACTTTGCCACATTTGCCGGATGAGACCGGCGTGCGTCCGCGATTCTTGCTAGCTCTCGGCAAGGTGCTGTCCTCAACAGGCAAGAGACCTCAAAGCGGCCACAACCACGCGTACCGTTTTGCCTGATTAAGGAGGGAGCACATCC
>JAKPII010000117.1 GCA_029549885.1 Planctomycetota bacterium | reverse complement strand
TAGGAGATAAGCATGGCAACTCACGGCTCATTTTCGGAAGACCCTCAAACCGAATGGATCACTGATCCAGAAAAAGCGGATCGCAACATGAAGCTGCTCGCAGACTTTTCGTACACTGACCCGAATAACAGGGTCTGGCTTGCACCCAAGGGATCAAAAATTAACGGTGCAAGTATTCCTAGACCGTTATGGTCAACAGTAGGGAGTCCCTACACCGACGATTATCGCCGCGCATCAATCGTGCACGACGTTGCGTGCGCTCCAGACTCAGGGGTTCCACGCAAGGACGCCGATGCAATGTTCTTTCATGCATGCCGGGCCGGTGGCTGCGACGCTGTACAAGCACGCATCCTATATGCCGGAGTAAGAATCGGAGCATGGGCCTCTTCGATCCTACCAAAGCACTCACTCTCTCCTGCGAGGCTATTATTCCGATCCCACATTGGCAATCGGTTCAATGAAGAATCGCTCCTCATAGGGAAACTATCCGACATTTCTAGAGAAATGCAGGGCCTTCCAGATGATGCGGCCATTGAGCAAATGGATGAAATAATTGGGCGCCATATCAAGGTCTAACCCTTCGGTCCACCGGACGCTGCGCGATAAAGCCGCGCAGCGCCGGTGAGCTTGAACGTTAGGCGGTTAGGAGGAATATCTATGGGCCTTTGGAAATCATTGGTCGGGGGCGGTGGTCCCAGCAAGAACGATCTCATTCGTAATCTTGCTAAACAGCACGTGCGTGAGAATCCGTTGGAATCCTGCAATAGGTTTTGATGAACTTCCGAGTGTGACTTCATGAAGATCCCGCAAGGGAGTGCGGCTTTTTTGTGTCCATTTAAAACTTTTTACTTCGGAGAAGACCATGAACAATGTGAACAATTTGAGAATCCGCTATTTCTTAGCATGCATGATGGCCGCCGTGCTGGGCTATGCAAGCCCAACCATCGCAGCCAGCGACCCGCCGGACTTCGTGTGCACATTCCCGAGCGGATTTGCGTGTAACGGTTTTGACCTGCAAATTGAGGGTTGGTATGACAAACAGCACATCAAGGAGTTCAAGGACAAGAACGGCTTTGTGCGCACCCTCTCTGCTGGCACAGGCTCGGCGCTGCGTTACACGAATATTAATACTGGCGAAACGTTCTCGACGAAATCTAACGGGGCGGTAAACCACACAACGTACAACCCTGATGGGTCTTCGACGCTGAAACTCATGGGACACAACCTTGTCATTCTCTTCCCGACCGACTTCCCGCCCGGGCCCTCGACGACGCTGTATATGGGTCGTGTTGTAATCTCAATCGACACCAGCGGAAACTACACCGTTCAAGAGGAAAGCGGAAAAAAGACCGACATCTGCGCCGCCGTGTCGCAATGAACTTAACGCACAAAAAAGGGGCCAAGCTCGATTTGTTACGATAGCCCTAACAAAAGCATGCAGCCGACGTGCTACGCGCGCGGCTGATGCTCAGCGTTAGGCTCTTTTTTATACACCATAAAACAGGATAATGTCATGTTTAAGAAATACAGAAATACTATCGCGGGCACGCTCTTAGCGGGACTAATCGCTGGAGGGACGATTGCACCTTCGAATGCACTCGCGGATGCTACGCCAACCGTGCTAGGCAAAACCATCGGTGAATGGTCAGAAAAATGGTGGCAATGGGCTTATTCAATCCCCACTCCATCTAACCCGATGCTGGATACTTCAGGGGCTTATTGTGATGTAGGCCAGAGAGGGCCTATGTGGTTTTTGGCGGGTTATTTTATCGGCGATGGTACCCCGGTCGTTCGCGACTGCACAGTACCACGGGGGAAATATATCCTGTTTCCAATCGCCAACGCGACCTGGATTCAGACTCGACAA
>JAKPII010000100.1 GCA_029549885.1 Planctomycetota bacterium | reverse complement strand
CGGCGAATAGCCAGCCGGCCGCCACGTCAGCCTCGTAATCCGGCTGATGGTATGCCTGGGCCCGCTCGGCCTGGAGGTCCGCTTCAAGTTCGGCCACCGTGATCATCTTCCCGCCCCCAGAGCCTTCGGTTGCCAAGGTTCGCCGGTTCAAGATAAGGCACCTTCCACCGCGTCCACCGACGTTCTCTTGGGGCTGAAGCAGTTCATAGGATTCTTCGTACCACGGCAAGTCACCATCTGTGTCGGCCAGCGTCATCTCATCATTACGCCAGCAACCCTCCTGGGCCATTTCGTAACGGGCGGCCTCCTCGGATGAGTACTCGTCGATGAAGCCGTATTCGGACGGGCCGGTCAAGTCCCCCGAATCCTCCGGTAGATCACTTAACCACAACCACGGCTCACTCGCTTCTTGATCCATCGCAGTAGAATCACCCGACCAGGGGTCTTCGGCCACGAACCGGTAGTAATATCGGTAGCCCGAAGGTTCGCTCGACGTGGCATATCCGGCCTTTGGATCATTGACCGATGGGTCGCCAGGAACCGCCCCGGTGTCCCAGGCGTCTGGGTCAATATCAAGCCAGGAAAATGTCCAGTCATCCTCAACACATGGCGACTCGCCGTAGTAGGCTTCCTCAAAATCATCCGGGGTAAACCAAACCTCGCTGAAAGAGTCGTTTGAATCCGGGGAATAGCGATCAGGATGCTGCGATTGGGCGAAGAGTCGGGGATCAGAGCGGAGCGATGACAAACCGAGAAGGAGCAAACATGTGCTACAAAGACCAAACAGCGCGCTGGGAAAGAAGGTTCTCCTCATGACGAACTCCTCCTTTTTTTCGGTGGGATGGATGGTAGGGGAATGGGCAAAATACGGCGTGTCGGAAAAATGCGTCAGAGATGCATGCGCCGTTATGCGTATCGGAGGAATACCTGTGAGATATTGGGCAAATCACGACGAGTTCGTAATGTGCGCAATTAGTAAGATAGAGAGACTTTTCGGAGCACCTCCTAGGCTTGGCGTCCCCCATCCTTTTCCTTACCGGGATAAGGGTCGTCGAAACGCCTCATCCTGCCGTGAAATGTCATGGCCTACGCAGACCAAAAAGCTGCGCAAAAGCAGCAGTCCGCCGGTGGCCTCCGAGAAGGTTGAGGGTACCAGCAAAAGTAAGCCGCTCAAGATCGCAAGCGGTTCACTCTTTCCGGAGCATGAAGAGGAGCATCTTGAAGGCCTGGGGGGCCCTAACCGCGTGAGGGACGTTGGCTGGTAGCAAGATCGACTTTCCGGCGTTGACCGTGTGCTTGTCCTGGCCCACGGTCACATCCGCGGTGCCCTCTAGGACGTGGATCATGGCATCAAAAGGGGCTGTATGTTCTGACACTGCCTGCCCGGCATCAAAGGCAAAGAGCGTGATTGACCCGCCTGAGTGTTTGACAAGAATCCGACTAACAATGGCCTTTGGCTGGACACTCAAAAGATTGGCCAAATTAATCGGCTTGCCGAATATGTCTTGGTCCTGGAGCCCGGTCATAAGAAAGTCCTCGCATTTCCTCGTCTTTGCTCTTGCGATCAGTATGTTAGGTACGGGCCAAGCACGCCGGAACAACTCAGAATATGCTCCGTATCCCGGCCCAAGCGGAGCGAACCCTGCAAACGGTACGTGGTATTATATCTGGCCTGGAAAGCACGCCAACGGTTTGATCGAAACAAGGGTCATGATTGGGGGAAAAGCGTAGGCGTTATCGCGGTCCCCAACGGTTTAGAAACTGGAGCGACATTCCCCGAATTACTCTCCCTCCCGACTCCCTCAAGCAGGCCTTGTCTGTCCCTGTTGGCCCTAGACCTATCCCCGGCTGTGGGCTACCCGAAATGGCCGGGTCCCATGAAACCGGCCAGGCTTGCCTTCCTTTGAGGTTTGGTAATAATTCATGAATTTCCCGTCGTTGCAGCGGAGGGGCCAATTGGGTAAAAAGACCCTTCGCAGCATTTCCCATCGATTGACAAAACGGTGATAACGGAAAGGAGTGTCCCATGTTAAGCCCCAAGATGTT
>JAKPII010000088.1 GCA_029549885.1 Planctomycetota bacterium | reverse complement strand
GGGCGAATGCCCTCGGCCGTGGGTTATCAACCGACCCTCGCTACCGAAATGGGCGCTTTGCAGGAACGTATCACCTCCACCTCCCGTGGGGCTATCACCTCGGTCCAGGCGGTGTACGTCCCAGCAGACGACCCCACAGATCCTGCCCCGGCCACGGCATTCGGTCAGTTGGATGCCTTCATCTATTTGGAACGGTCGATTGCGGAAAAGGGTATCTATCCGGCGGTGGATCCCCTGGCATCGTCGAGCCGGCTGCTCGATCCGCAATACGTGGGGGAACGCCATTATAATATCGCCCGGCGTGTCCAAAGGATTCTCCAACGATATCGGGAGTTGCAGGACATCATTGCCATCTTGGGTGTGGAAGAATTGAGCGAGGAAGATAAGCTCATTGTTCACCGTGCACGCCGCATCGAACGATTCCTCTCCCAGCCGTTCCTGGTGGCCGAGGCTTTCACCGGTCGGCCGGGCGAAATCACCCCACTGTCAGAGACCATTCGCAGCTTCGAGGAGATCGTGGATGGTAAGTGGGACCACCTGCCCGAACAAGCATTTATGTACGTAGGTTCGATTGAACAAGCGGCGGAACAAGCGGAGCGAATGAAGGCCGAAGCCAAGTCCTAAGTCCCAAATGATTGTGGAATTTAGTCAAGCCGTACGATAGGCTCGACCATGGCCAACCTTGAATGCGTTATCGTGACGCCCGAAAAAAAGGTTCTTCAGGAACCTGCTGATGCCGTCATTGTGCCGCTTTTTGATGGCGAGCTTGGCGTTTTTCCGCAACACGCGCCTTTGATCGGAAGGCTTGGCGCCGGAGAGGTCCGCGTCCGCTCCGGTGATGATGTCAAACGGTTTTACGTGGAAGGCGGCATCGTGGAAGTCTTTGGCAAGACTGTTTCGATCATCACCACGCGGGCGATGAAAGGGTCAGAGATCGCCCCCGACAAGATCCACGACGAATTGGGCAGGTTAGCCACCGAACGGGTCGTTGGGGAGGAAAGCCTGGAAAAACGCCAACATGAATACCATCGCTTGAAGGCCATGCTTCGGGTGGCACGACGCTCGCACAGGTCTTAATCCGCATTAGGTCGCTTTAGATAAGGCCTGTGTTCGATAAACGCAATCGCCTGCCACCAATTTCGTGGATGCCGCTTCGATGTGTCAATGCGCTGCCTTTGACATCCCCGAGCAGCATGACCAGTCCTCTCGCTCTTGCCTGCGTCATAGACTTTCTCGGTTCGGCAGTCTTATCCTCTTTGGCGTCGTCCTGCTAGTTGTTTTTAGGAAGGTGTTTTTCACGGGTTGCCTTCCGCTCTTTAGGGATAGCGGGAACTTTTTCTTTCCCGTTTGGGCATATATCGTGGCCCAATACCGCCATGGTCATCTGCCCTTGTGGAATCCTTATCTTAATTTCGGTGCTCCTCTAGCGGCGGAGAACAGTTGTGCCGCCTTTTATCCGGGAATTGTGATTCTAATGTTGCCGATCCCTTTTTCGGCCGCTTACCTGGTTTTTCTCATCGTCCATCTTTGCCTAGCTGCGTGGGGCATTGCGCGGTTGGCTCGGCGGTGTGGTGCCACCCCCGTGGCGGCTTCCCTTACAACGCTATCATATCCGCTTTCAGGTTACGTCCTGTTCCAAATATACAACCCGATTTTTTTGATTAGCGCGGCCTGGCTCCCTTGGGCCATCCATGCCCTGTTTGACATATTTTTTGAGAGGAACAGACTCACCCGGCAATCAACGGATAACGACCACGCCACGAAAGGAAATACAATCCACTCATGGCTCCACTTTTTGCCCCCGGTCCAAGCTCGATCAGCCATTCGATTGGGTGTTTTTCTAGCCCTCATGATCCTAGGGGGCGATCCACACACCGCTTACCATTGCGCCGTGCTTGCCTTCGCAACCTGGATTGTTCTTATTTTCAGTGCACTCGGACGCCGTTCCAACGGGGAAAGGAACCGCCAGCCGTTGGCAAGGGTCTTAAGGCGCGGCCTCCTGCTAATCGGCGCGGCGTTGGTCACTCTTCTACTCGCGGCAATCCAGATTATTCCGACGTGGACCTACACCCGCCTTAGCGAACGGGCCCTTCTCAAGCCCGCGGCTAGTGATTCGGGAAATCGTCTCACGGAACGTCAGGACGACAAGACTGCCAAAAGCACAGAGCAAAACACACTTGCAGAGATCGCCCGTAGCCGGCAAGTGTCCCAGTGGCAACGAGTTATCTACGATTTTAGCACGCCGGCCTATCGTTGGATCGAATTTGTCTGGCCAGAGTTCGGTGGTCGCCCCCTACCCTGGAATACGCGATGGATCGGAGCGATTGTTTCGGAAGGCCGCTGGTGGACACCGTCTCTGTACATGGGACTATTGCCCTTTTTGCTCGCGATCCTCACCATGCGGTTTTGGCCAGCGCGGAGATCATTCTCGTCAACAGGTTCGGACGCAAGATATTGCGAATCGTCACAGCGCAATTCGCCGAATATGCCTCCCGAGGCGTTCCGCATTTGGTTTTCCTGGGTCACTGTGTTCAGCCTGGTGGCTGCCTTGGGCTGGTATGGTCCCGCGGGCGTCTATGGCGAGCTGTGGGCATGGATCACGGGTCATAGTAGTAACGGGACGGTTTCGCCTCCTGTCGGTGGGCTGTATTGGGTAGTCACTCAGATTTTGCCTGGGTACGGGTTATTCCGTTACCCGTCCAAATGGCTCGTCCTGACAACGCTTGGTCTTTCCGTCCTGGCTTCACTTGCGATCGACCATCTTGACACGAAGTACCTGCGACGGCTGACGCGTCTTTTGATACTGATCCTTGCCTGGGCCACGTGTTTTCTTCTTGTCGCCCTCTTTGCCTCCCATTTGTGGGAGTACGCCTCGCAATACGTTCCGCAAGATCCGGTGTTTGGTTTTTTCGAACCCGGAAGGGCAAGATGGGAGACCGTCACAGGTTTGGTCCTCCTGCTGGCCCTTCTCCTCACCTGGCTGTGTTTGGTGAGGTGGGTGCCAATCCGTCATTTGCCAATCGTCATCGTACTCCTTACGGGACTGGACCTCGTCCTCCACAACAGTTGGATGATCTTCCCCGTACATGTGGGCAAGGAAACGCAAATGGCGTTGCATTCTCTTCCGCCATTTCGATCTTGGCAGAAATGGTGTGACTACCCACGGGAGTGGCAAACCCCGTCTTGTACCCGCATTCAGGAGCTTTTCGATTGGGAGCGCGAAACATCGGCCATTCGCTGGGGCATGTTGACGGGGCGCGCCCCCTTGGAGAGTTACGGAACACTTGTTCCCGGTGATTATTTCGTATTCCTGGCGATCCTTCATGAGTACATGAATCGCCAGAAGTTGAAGATCCCGCCTCAGGAAACACTCGCACTTCTTGGCGCTTTGACAACCGACGCCTTTCTCGAGTCGAACCAACAAGAGAAAACAAGTCGCCCAGACTCGCCGACGGCTCGTGAAAGTCACTATTGTTTTCTGACACACAACGTCACGAAGTTTCCTTCCGAACTGTCTGCTCGCCTGAATGTCTGGCAGAAAACAGAATGGGTCTTTTTTCCCAACGGACGCCCTCGTGGTCCTTTAGACACCTTCGTAGTGGAATCCATTGAACCGTGTGGCTTGGCGATTCTCGAGCAGATCCCTCCCAAGGCCGCACAAACTCAAGAAAGAACGACCAAGGAGGATTGTCACGTCAAAGCATTTCAACCTGGCAAGGTGGTCATCTACGCCTCTCTTCAAGAGCCGGGAATTGTTGTCTTACGCGAGCAGTTCATGCCCGGCTGGCGGGTTCACGTGGTTTCGCAGGATGGTTCCACCTCGTGGGATGCCCGTCCATTGCGGATCAACCGAATCATGATGGGTGTTGCCCTTCCGCCGGGAAAATGGCAAATCACCTGGACCTATTACGATTCGGGGTTTTTCTTAGGGATGGCCCTCTCCGCCGTGGCTTGGCTCGGAATCGCCTTGATGGTAGTTCTCCCCTACCTCATGCGGATAAGCCGCCGCCTCTTATGTCAACGCCAAGGAAGTCGTTGACTAATCCGGACAGCCCCGGAGTATTAATGGCCGGTCGTGCCGGGCGCTGCCCCGTTGCCCCCCGCTGTGGCCTTGGCCGACGTGCGCGGAGCATCAGCGAGACTGGCCTCGGGCTTGAGGTCCTCACAACGTTCCCCAAAGATCCGCAGGTTTGGGCGTTCCAACGTGACCGTCGAATGGGGCGGCACAGACCGGGTCAACCAGACACTCGACCCGATCACCGAATCGTGTCCAACCACAGTGCGTCCCCCCAAGACCGTGGCATTGGCGTAGATCACAACGCGATCCTCGATGGTGGGATGCCGTTTAGTCCCGCGGACGAGTCGGCCCTCCGCATCCGTGGGAAAACTCAAGGCCCCAAGTGTCACGCCTTGGTAAAGCTTGACGTGGTTTCCAATCTCGCACGTCTCGCCGATGACAACCCCAGTTCCGTGATCGATGAAGAAATAGGTACCGATCTTCGCTCCCGGGTGGATATCAATCCCGGTCCGGCTGTGTGCCCACTCTGTCATCATGCGGGGCACCAACGGAACCTGAAGCTCGTGGAGGAGATGGGCAAGCCGGTACACTGTGACGGCCTCAAATCCCGGATAGCAAAGGATGACTTCGTCCAACGATTTGCACGCGGGGTCGCCATCATAGGCGGCCTGCACATCAAGCGCCAGAATCTTCCGCAGTTCCGGAAGTTGCTCAAGGAAGGCCAACGTCTTGGCCTGGCCCAAGGCTTCGAAATCGGCCAGCCGGACAGGATCACAATCGGCGGAATGGTTGGCTTCGTGCCGAAGAGCGCGGGCAATCTGTTGGGTTAAGAGGTCGTGAAGTTTGTCGATCAGGTCGCCGACATAGTAGGTCACGTTGCCCATGTGAAGACCGTCACGACGCCGATAGCCTGGGAACAGGATTTCTTTCATCCACTCGGTCGCCTGGATTACAGCCTCATAATTAGGCAAGGGGCAATGTCCCAGGTGGCTGGTTGATCCGTGTGTCCGATAGGTCTCTACCAATCGATCGGTGATATAAGGGAGTCTTTCTTTAAGTCGAAAGTCAGAAGCCATGTCTCATCCTCGGTTTGAAGTACGGGTTTGGTGCATCAACACACTGGGCAAGACCGAACACTTTTTCAAAACTGTCAAGAAAACTACAATGCCAAAAAACTTGAAAGCGAGCTCGATGTCGGCAAGAAGGATCGTAAGATGTACTGTCCGGCCCTAGACCGGACAGCAACACAGGCAGATTAGGCGACAGCGGAAGGATGGTGAAAGTTTATCCATATTATGGGAATTCCTTGCCATGCCCTGAAGCTAACCCTGCCGCATTTATGTTAACCATGCATAGCAAAAAAGCAAGTTCCTCGGGCAAGCCTTACATTATTTCGGACGATTGCCCCACAAACTCGGGCAAAAGTCGTACAGCAACCAAACCTCATTTATTTTACGCGGAACACCCCCACAAGCACAGGCGGCGTATTTTGCCCAATCAACAGGTTTTCTCCGAGAGCCGGTGGGGCAATCCAAGGGTTTTGTGTCAGAACCGGGTTGTTAAAATTCAGAGTGGCTTGAAAAGGATGCGACATTTTTGACATCGGGGGTGCGGCCCTCGGCACCGGTAATTGCCCACGAGCACGATGATCACACTACACCACTTCACCAAAACCTACGGCCGAACCATTGCTGTCAATGACCTCAGCATGGAGGTTCCCCTTGGCGAAATCCTTGGCTTCATCGGCCGAAATGGGGCGGGCAAATCGACAACCATTCGTTTCTTGGCAACACTGATCAAACCGACGGCAGGGACGGGCACGGTTGCCGGTTTCGACGTGGTTCGCCAGCCTATTGAGGCCCGCCACCACCTCGGTTACATGCCGGACATGTTCGGCGACTATCCTGGCTTTCGCGTCCGTACTTTCCTTGAGTTCTTTGCGACAGGTTACGGTTTGGTTGGAAAATTACGGCGACACCGTGTAAGCGACGTCATCGAACGACTTGGGTTAGATGATTACGTCTCCCGGCCAGTTCGGAGGCTTTCTCGTGGGATGAAACAACGTCTTTACCTGGCAAGGTGTCTTCTCCACGATCCCCCCGTTTTGATCCTGGATGAGCCAATGAATGGCCTCGATCCGGAGGCGAGGATGGAATTTAGGAACTTTCTCCGTCAATTGGCGGCATCGGGAAAGACGATCCTCCTGTCGAGTCACATTTTGGGAGAGCTTGCCGATACTGCCACGAGCGTTGCTATTATTCATCGGGGAAACCTCGTCGCTCATGGAGGCGTGTCGGAGGTTGTTCGGGATTACACAACGGGAACTCGGGTCGTGGTTCGATTTCTCCAGCCACAACGATTATCCCAAGAGGCCATCGAGGCCCTCCATCCTCATGTGAAGCTTTTGTCGGTCGATTCTTCTGAGGCCTTGTTGCAAGTTC
>JAKPII010000068.1 GCA_029549885.1 Planctomycetota bacterium | reverse complement strand
TTACCGTTATCTCGGTTCCAAACATAGGGATTCGTCTGGGATGCTTGCTTACAATAAGCCGTGATAACATCGTAAAGGGCCCGCTGCTCCACGTACGGTAACAACGTGACTCGGAAGGAATAAACATCGACACAGTCGATCCGATCCGTCGTGCCATATCGTGTGAAGCCCTTGACCCACAAAGGATCATTTGTGCCGCAAGGTAACCGCTTGTACGCGTCGTGAAAGTTATGTGCTGCCAAAGCAATTTGCTTAAGGTTGTTGGTGCACTGACTCCGCCGTGCGGCCTCCCGCGCCGCTTGCACCGCAGGCAGTAGTAACGCAATGAGAATACCGATGATGGCAATGACCACCAGCAATTCGACGAGTGTAAACCCTCGACGTTCCATAACTAAGTCCTCCACATTGCAAGACATCAACCAACCATTCCCAACAGAAATAGCCCAGGACTAGAGCTACCCGATTACATTCCCAGTGTAGCGCCGTGGACCCAATACGTCAAGCATTTTGTCACTTGCTACCCACAAACAAGATGAGTTGCGATATCTAGCAAAATGTGCACCACGTTCATTCACAGGGTATCGATGTCTCGGATTTCTGAAGAAAAACATCGGGGTAATTGACATACCTGGAAACGCGTGTCCGTTCTGGATATGATGTCACATGGTTTTCGAACGTGAGTGACCTTCTTTGAGGAGACAGCTCCCATGATCGGCTGGGTTTTTCGTCGTGATTTTCTTAAGCTGGCTGCCATTGCTGGCGCGAAAACCCTGGTCGGGCCTTCGCTGTTCCTTCGCGCCAGTGAGGCCGCATCGCCTCAGCCTCCCAGTGAGGGCTTGACAGCCTATCAGGAAGGTCCCCAAATCTGGGTTCGCTGGAACAATGAAATCCTCACCAGCTATCGCGCCCATTCCACACAGAAGTATCCTTATTTTTTCCCGCTGACTGGCCCACTCTCTGGCCTCTCCCTGACTACGGAGAGTTCACTCCCTTGGCCGCATCATCGTTCCATGCTCTTTGCCTGTGACCGCGTCAATCGCGGCAATTACTGGCAGGGACCGGTGGGCTTAGGACAGATCGTCTCCCAAGGACCGCAGCTGGCACAAATCACTGCTGAAAGTGTCGAAATCCTCGACGAATGCCGCTGGGCACCGCCCAATGGTGAAGTCGTTCTCAGCGATCGCCGCCGCCTCGTTGTTCGTCTCCTCTCCCCGACCATTCGTTGCATCGATGCCGACATTACCTGGAAGGCAGAAACCAACATCACCATTGAGCCAACCAACCACTCGCTGTTCGCCGTGCGGGCAGCGCCGGACATCACGCCACTGGGCGGCGGTCACCTCGTCAATGCCGAAGGGCTGAGCGGAGAAAAGGAGACCTTCGGTAAAGCGTCGAGTTGGTGTTGCTATTGGGGGACGCGGGCGAGAACCGACATCGTCGAGGGGATTGCCCTCTTCGATCATCCCCAAAACCCCTGGGCACCGACCCCATGGTTCACGCGTGATTACGGCTTTATCTCGCCCACGCCATTTAATTTCATCAAACAGCCGTGGTCCATGCCCGGAGGGACGACCCTTCAGCTTCGCTATCGCGTGGTCCTCTTCGGTGGGAATCCCGAGCAGGCCCAACTGGCAGCCCTCTACGAAGAGTGGGCCAAGACATCATAAACTAGGCGGAATAGAGAGCCGAGCTAAATTTCCTGACGGTCCCGACACGGGGTGAAGCCGCGTTTATCCGGTTGCGCCGCAAATCAAACCAATAACCCCGGGGGCGGAAACTGGCGGCACAGCTCGGCAATTTCCGCGCGAATCTGCGGGGCAATTTCGTCGATCCGATCGAGGTTTTGACACACGCGGTCAATCCATTCGGCCACGCGGTCCATTTCCGGTTCCTTCATTCCGCGGGTCGTGAGGGCCGGTGTTCCCAGCCTTACACCACTGGTGACAAATGGCTTGCGTGGATCGCCCGGCACCATGTTGAAGTTGGCAATAATTCCCGCCTTGGCCAGGGCCTGGGCAACGTCCTTGCCCGTGAATGGCCGGTCCCGAAAATCCATCACCAAGAGGTGCGTGTCCGTGCCACCGCTGACAAGTTGATAACCTTTTTCCATCAGTCGCTGAGCGAGGCGTCGGGCATTAGCCACCACCTGTCGCGCATACTCCCGGAATTGCGGCGTGGCGGCCTCCTTAAACGTCACCGCCATAGCAGCAATCACGTGCATGTGGGGACCACCTTGCAAGCCGGGAAAAACCGCCCGATCAATCCGCTTTGCCAGATTGAGTTTGCTCTCAGGATAATACTTATGTTGCCAGCGGTCTTCGATGCGGCTGAGGATAAACCCCGCCCGTGGTCCTCGCAGCATCTTGTGGCAGGTGCTTGAGACGACATCGCAATGCGGAACCGGGTTGGGGTGAACACCTCCCACGATCAAACCGTTGATATGGGCGATGTCGGCCACCAGGTAGGCCTCCACCTCCTGGGCAATCTCGGCGAAAACACTGTAATCGAGAATCCGCGGATAGGCCGTGGCACCCACCCAAATCATCCGTGGGCGTTCCCGTCGCGCCAAATCCCGGATCTCGTCGTAGTCGAGCATTCCCGTATCGACCCGCGGCCCGTAATGGACCACCTCGTAATCCATGCCCGAAAAATTGACCTTCCACCCATGGGTCAAGTGTCCCCCAGCGGGAACGGGCATACCCATGATTTTGCAGCCCGGCGGGACCAGCGCGCGAGTCACAGCCTGGTTTGCAGGCGACCCGGAGTACGGCTGAACATTAGCGTGCTCCGCACCGAAGAGGGCCTTCAATCGGTCGATGGCCAGTTGCTCGATCTGGTCCATGAATTCGTTGCCCTCGTAGTAACGCGCGGCAGGATAGCCCTCGCAATACTTGTTGGTGAGGATCGACCCCGTGGCTTCCAGAACCGCAAAAGATGCATAATTCTCCGACGGTATCATCTTTAGCGTGTTATACTCGTGCTCGGACTGGGCCACCACGAGGCGGAAAATCTCTGGGTCCTGGGCCTGAAGATGGGGATATCTCCGTGAGCAGACCTCCTCAACGGTCGGGGTGTTTTCCACCGACATGGAAGGCGATGAACTGCGTCGGACTTGATCTGAGGGGGAGGACTTCAGCATCGAAAAACCTCACGTTGGAACAGATCGGTTAGGGTATCGGGCGACCTCGGACGCCTTGGGGCCGGGCTCAATTCGCGCGAAGCCTGCACACACCCCGCCACCGTGTCGTAAATAATTTAGGCTACCTGAACAAGCCGTGTCCGACAACCGCGGGTGCCGACCTTCCGCTTTTTTCGCTAAAATCGCCATTTTCCTTCGTGGGAAAAACCTCCCCTGTGTTGACATCCGATGCCTAGACAATGGAGTGAGATCGTGGCAAGGATGCGTAGGTACCCCTCTTAGGATGATCTTTGCAGTTGAAGCAGCTTTGAAAGGAGGCCCCTACGATGCGTCAAGGAGTCTTGTTGATTGCCGTTGTCCTGGCCTTGGCCGTTGGCACAATGAGCAACGCCTTCGCAAATAGCCGACAACAGTACCGAGAAGCCATCCGCTCGATGCCACTTTTGGAGCGGCCCAACCGCTTTGGGCACATCTACGGCAACACCGTTCGGCGGATCTACCACCGACGGTATGGCTCCTTACCGGGTCAGCAAACGACCGTCCCCGAAAACGGCTCCCATCTGGTGCTACCCACGCCGACCCCCGTGCAATAGCCATCCCTCACGGGTTACTTTCCTGGTTCACAGGCGTTACGGACAAGCCGCTTGGCGCGCCCCGCTGTTGTGTTGCGGTCAAGCAACGCAGAGGACACGTCGCTGACGTGAAATGACATCTCCAGCTCGCTCTGGTCCTTGGGATTGAGGCGGTCTTGGCCGCGGGTCTTGGCTGTCCCGTCAGGATCACCTCAATTGGTACGGCATTCGCTTGAGCT